>CANQQR010000019.1 GCA_947626035.1 uncultured Bacilli bacterium
AATCAAGAATATTCCTTTCTAAATTCATCTTAAGCTCTTTTATTATATCACTATCCCTCAAAAACTACAACATAGCGAAATTTTTAAAAACTATTTTCCATAAATAAAAAAATTATCAATGTTCCACGTGGAACATTGAAATATAATAAATGCTATTGTTACTACTTAAATTAATATGTTTCACGTGAAACATAAAATAACTATTGCTAAAATAACATAATATGTTATAATTAAATTGCACAACATATAAGGTGGAATCAGGTCAGGATTGGAAGATAGCAGCCTTAACACTAATTATATGTGTGTGCTTTTTTTTAAGGAGAAATATATGAATGATGATATTGCAAATAAATTATATAAATTAGCTTTAAAAGCTTATAAACATAATGAAGTGCCTGTTTCTGCTGTTATAGTGAAAAATAATAAAATAATTTCATATGCTTATAATAAAAGAAAAAATACAAATAATCCTATTGCACATGCAGAAATTATCGCTATTATTAAAGCTTGTAAAAAATTAAAGGATTGGCGTTTAAGTGATTGTGAGATGTATGTGACTTTATTACCATGTCATATGTGTTTAGAAGTTATTAAAGAGGTTCGTATTTCAAAATTGTATTATTATTGTGATAATATTAAGACTATTAACAGTAATCTTTTTTGTAATAAAATAGAAAATGATTATTCTAAATTATTTAGTGAGTTATTAACAACTTTTTTTAAAAAATTAAGATAATTTATTAGTCTTATTTTTATTTAAATGTTATAATTTTTATGGAGGTTTTACTATGTCTTATACTGCTTTATATAGAAAATATAGACCTAAGAATTTTAATAGTGTTGTTGGTCAAGATATTATTGTTGAAGTATTAAAAAATTCTATTAAAAATAATCATATTTCACATGCTTATTTGTTTACTGGGCCTAGAGGTACTGGAAAGACCAGTACTGCTAAGATATTTGCACATGCAGTTAATTGTGAAAATTTTGTTAATGACATTTGCAATGAGTGTACAACTTGTAAAAATTTGAGTTTAAATGATAGTGATATTATTGAAATTGATGCTGCAAGTAATAATGGTGTGGATGAGATACGTACTTTGAGAGATAATGTGAAATTATTACCTAGCTTTTGTAAATATAAGGTATATATTATTGACGAGGTTCATGTTTTATCTTCAGCAGCTTATAATGCCTTACTTAAAACACTTGAAGAGCCACCTAAGCATGTTATATTTATTTTAGCTACTACGGAGCCAAATAAAATTCCAGTAACTATTATGTCTAGATGTCAGAGATTTGACTTTAATAAAATTAATCTTCAATCACTTATCAACAGGTTGAAATTTATTTTACAATCTGAAAATCGTAGTTTATCAGATGAAGTTGTTAAGTATATTGCTGAATTAAGTGATGGCGGACTTAGAGACGCGATTAATTTATTAGATCAAACTTTGTCTTTGGATGTTACTGACCCATCTTTAGAAGATATTGATAAAATAAGTGGTAATATTTCTAAAAGTTCTATTATTAAGTTATTTGATTATTTATATAAGTCTGATTATAAACTTTTATTAGATTATATTGAACAATTATCATTAAATGGTCGCAATTACGCTGATATAGTTAACTATATGTTACTTTTTTTACGAGATTCAATTATAAATTCACAAGTTTCAGAGTATTTTGACGCTGACTATTCAGATGTTTTAAAAAAATATTTTATTTCTTCTTCTATGACTATAAAACTTTCTAATATACTTAATGAATTATATAAAGAACTTAAAAATACTAGTGATCAAAAGTTGCTTTTTGAAATTTATATTATGCACTTAATTAATGTTATTAATAGTGATGAAACTAATGTTCGTGATACTCAACCTAATAATTCACAATCTAAAAAAGATTTATTAACAGTTAAAGAAGAACAAGTAAAGATAAACACAACTGACAATGTTAAAGAAACAGAAAAAATAGATAATACATCAATTAATAATAGTGAAAATATTTTAGATTCACAAGAAGATAAAACTTTTAATTCCCAAGAATCATTATCTAGCAGTGCTTTTCAAAAGTTAAAAGATATACGTGTTAATAATGCTTTTGCAGAAGCTAATAAAGAAGTTTTAAAATCCTTAATTAATGATTTTGACAGAATTAATGATTATATTTCTAATAAAACTTATAATGTTATTGCTGCATTGTTACTTGAATCAAAACTCGTTGTTGCTTCATTAGAATATTTGATATTTTCTTTTGATGATGAAGCGTATGTTACTACTTTTGATAATAGTTACAAACAAGTTGAAATTTTCTTAAATGAAGTTTTTGATAAATCGTATAAAGTTGTTGCTGTTTCTTCTAAAAAATGGGAAGAATTGAGAAATGAATTTATTTTAAATAAAAAAAATAACATTTCATATGTTAAAATTGAAGAAAATGATGTAAAATTAGATGTGAGTGATAATTTAAGTGAATTAGAAAACTCAGCGTTAGATATATTTGGTGAAAATAGCATAAGTGTGAAATAGGAGGAATGTTTTTATGAATATGCAAAATTTAATGGCACAAGCACAAAAAGTGCAAAAAGAATTAGAAAGAGTAAATGCAGAGATTGAAAATACTACTTTTGAAGGTACAAGTGGAGCTGTAAAGACTTTTGTTACTGGTAAATTACAAGTTACTAAAGTTGAAATTTTAGATCAATCTGCTTTATCTGATAAAGAGATGCTAGAAGATATGATTATGGTATCATTTAATGATGCGTTAGGTAAGATATCAAAAATGAAGTCTGAAAAATTAGGTAAATATACTGGAGGCTTAGGAGGTATATTTTAGTAAATGATATATCCAAATGAATTTAAAGATTTAATGGATGCTTTTAAGAATTTACCTGGTATTGGAGATAAATCAGCAGAAAGGTATGTGTATGCTATAGATTCTCTTGATGAGGAAACAGTGAAGAAATTTGCTGATAGTTTACTTGATTTTAAAAAGAATATTAAAAAGTGTTCAATTTGTGGACATTTAACTAATCAGGATGTTTGTCCTATATGTTCTTTAAATAGTAATAGAGATAATTCAACTATTTGTGTTGTTGAAGATTCAAAGAGTGTATTTATGTTTGAGAAAACTGGAAAATATAATGGCTTATATCATGTTTTGGGTGGTTTAATTTCTCCTATTGATGAAGTTAATCCAGAAGACATTAATATTTCTACTTTGATTAATGACAGAATTAATGAAGATGTAAAAGAGGTAATTATAGCACTTAATCCATCTGTTGAGGGGGAAATGACTTCTTTATATATTCAAAAGCTTTTGGAACCTAAAAATATAAAAGTATCTAGACTTTCTTATGGTTTACCAGTAGGAGCTGATATTGAATATTTGGATCCTTTAACTATTATTAGAGCAATTGATGATAGAAAATTTTTATCATAATTATTTTTATTAGTTGATACAATTTATTGGAGGATATTATATGAAATATTTTGTATTATTAATAAGAAATTTAGTAGTTGCTATATGTATGTTATATACTTTTGATGTTATAGTGAATAGTGTGGGTGTTATGGTTCCAATTAATGCAATTTCTATTGTGGCTGTGACTTTTTTAGGTTTACCTGCTATTTTTGGACTATTAGTATTACAAAATTTTATGTAAGGTGTGATTTTATGAATAATGTTTTAGATGTATATTTTAAACGAATGGCTGATATGAATAGAATTGGACATGCATTTTTAATTTGTAATACTAATTTAGATAATCTTAAGGAATCGCTTATTAAGATTCTTTCTGATTATTTTTTTGATTATAATGTTAAATTAGAAAATGATTCTGATATATATATAATTAGGCCTGTAAATGGTGTTATTCCTAAAGAAGAGATATTAGCACTTCAAGCGGAATTTAAGAATAAGTCACAATTTAATGATAATCGCGTTTATATAATTGATCATGCTGAATTAATGAATGATTCTTCTGCTAATTCTTTGCTTAAATTTTTAGAGGAGCCTTTAGGTAATATATATGCATTTTTAATTACATCTAATATTAATAAAGTTATAAGTACTATTAAATCTAGATGTCAAGTTATTATTGCTACTAATGAAGTTAAGTTTAGTCTTGATAGTTATGATAAAGATAAAGTTAGTAAAGTAGTTGATTTTGTTAATAGATTTGAAAATATTAAATCTGATGTTATTGCTTATTTGAATGAATATTTTGATAAAAAAATTGAGAAAGAAGACTTTAGCGTTTCTTTAGAGATAATTAAATATTTTTATAGGGATGTATTAAATTATAATATTTGCGAGTCTGTTATGTATTTTACTGATTATATGGATGTAATTAAGAGTATTTCATTGAAAAATGATAAAAAATCTATAATTAATAAACTTATTGTTTTAAATAAGTATGAAAATATGTTAGAATATAACGTAAATTTAAATTTATTTTTAGATAATTTGATTTTAGAAATGGAGGAAACTGTAAATTATGAATAATGTAGTTGGTGTTTCTTTTAAGCCAAATGGTAAAATTTATTTTTTCAAAGGTAATAATTTAGTTATTAATGATGGCGATAAAGTTTTGGTTGATACTGATAGGGGACTTCAAATTGCTACAGTTATTATTGCTAATATTATTAATAAAGAAGTTGTTGAAGATATGAAAGATGTCGTTAGAGTTGCTGATAGGAATGATATTAAAGTTTTTGAAAAAAATAGAATTGATGCTTTGGCTGCATTAGAAAAAGCAAGAATGATATCTAAAAATTTAAATTTAAATATGAATATATTGGATGCTAATTATACTTTTGATAGGAATCAGTTGTTATTTTATTTTTTAGCAGATGGAAGAGTGGATTTTAGAGATATGGCTAAAGAGTTAGCTTCAATTTATAGAACTAGAATTGAGTTAAGACAAATTGGGGTAAGAGATAAAGCTAAAGAAATTTCTGGTATAGGTCAATGTGGACGTGAATTGTGCTGTTCTTCATTTTTAAAAGATTTTATGGATTCTGTGACTATTAATATGGCTAAAAATCAAAATATTGCGCTAAACCCATCTAAGATTAATGGACAATGTGGTAGGTTGCTTTGTTGTTTAAATTATGAAGATGATGTTTATACTGAAAATAGGGAGGGTATGCCTAATATTGGAGATGTGGTTAATACAGATAAAGGAGAGGGTAAAGTAATAGCGCTTGATATTTTGAAAAGAAGTTATACTGTTATTTTGAATGATGACAATAATACGAGATATGATGTTATTTTGCCTAGTAGATGTGATGAATGTGGAAAATGTAGTAAATGATTTAGTAGGGTATAATAATTTAAAGATAGTTCAGAATAATAAATATTTTAATTTTAGTTTAGAATCTGTTTTATTACCACGATTTTGCTTAGTTAGAAAGAATGGAATGAAGATTATAGATTTGTGTACTGGAAATGCACCTATACCACTGATATTAAGTACTATGACAAATTCGACTATTTATGGTGTAGAGGTTCAAAAAGAGATTTATAATTTAGCTATTCAAAGTGTTAAATTAAATAATTTAGATAATCAGATTAAGATATTAGAAATGGATGCTAAAGATATTTTTGAATATTTTCCTACAGATACGTTTGATTTGATAACTTGCAATCCACCATATTTTAAGTTGACTAGTGATAGTAATTTAAATCAAAATGAAATTAAATCTATAGCAAGACATGAGATATTAATTACTTTAGAAGATATTATAAGAATTGCTAGAAAATTGCTAAAAAATAAAGGCAGTTTAGTTATTGTGCATAGGACTAGTAGATTATCTGAGTTAACTAATTTATTATATAAGTATAATTTGACTCCAAAGAGAATTCAGTTTATACATCCTAAGGTTAATGAAGAGTCTAATTTAGTTTTAGTAGATGCTAGAAAAAATGGGAATGATGGCTTAAAGGTTTTGTATCCTATTATTTGTCATAATGATGATGGTAGTTATACTGATGAAGTGTTAGAAATGTTTAGGAGGAAAGATGGTACAAAAGAATTATGAAAGAGATAGTGGGAATTTGTATATTGTTCCTACACCTATTGGTAATTTAAAAGATATAACTTATAGAGCTGTTCAGATTTTGAGTAGTGTAGATGCTATTTTTGCAGAAGATACTAGAGTAACAACTCAGTTACTTAATAATTTAAATATTAGTAATAAGGTTTTTCAGTGTCATAAATTTAATGAGGTTCAAGCTAGTAAATCTGTTTTGAAATTACTTAGTGAGGGAAAGAATTTGGCTATTGTTACAGATAGAGGAACTCCATTAATTAGTGATCCAGGAAGTTTGGTTGTTAATAATGTTATAAAGGAAGGCTATAATGTTATAGCGTTACCCGGCCCTAGCGCACTTCTTCCAGCTCTTAATATGTCTAATATTTCGTCTGAAAAATTTTTGTTTTATGGTTTTTTAAATTCAAAGGAATCAAAGAGTTTGAAAGAATTAGAAATGTTAAGTAAGTTAAAGTTTACAATAGTTTTATATGAAGCGCCTCATAGATTAGCTAAAACTTTACAGAATATTTATAAAATTATGGGTAATCGTCAAATTTCTATTTCCCGGGAAATATCTAAACTTCATGAGGAGGTGTTTAGAGGCACTGTTCAAGAAGCCATTAATTATTATGTGAATATAAAAGGCGAGTTTGTTATTGTGATAGAAAAGAATAATGAAGAGGTTGATTATGAAAGTTTATTTTTGGAGGTTATTGATTTAATAGAAGATGGTGTTTCTTCTAAGGATGCTATTAGAGATGTAGCCAAAAAATATGATGTAAGTAAAAATATATTATATAATATGTATGAGGAGAGAAAGAAATGAAATTAGTTTTTGGATTAGGAAATCCTGGTAGAGAATATCGTAATACTAGACATAATGTAGGTTTTAGTGTAATTGATTCTTATGTAGGGCATGTTTATTTTAGAGAAAAATATTCATCACTTTATTATATTACAAATATTAATGGAGAAAAGGTAGTGTTTGTTAAACCACAAACTTATATGAATGATAGTGGACGTGCTGTTATGCATTTTGTGAATTATTATAAGTTAAGTCCTAGTGATATATTGGTAATACATGATGATATGGATTTTGATATTGGTAATTTTAAATTGAAAAAAACAGGTTCATCTGCAGGTCATAATGGTATCAAGAGTATTATTGATAATTTAGGTACTGAAGATTTCAAAAGAATTCGTATTGGAATATCTAAGGCACCTGGTGATACTGTTGATTACGTTCTTGGAAATTTTGAAGAAGGCGAAATTGCTGAAATGTCCGATGTTATAGAAAAGTTGAAATTAGTATTAGATGATTATTTTAAGATGGACTTTGATAGTTTGATGAACAAATATAATTAAAGGATTAATTATGATTAAAAATTTATTTGATGAAAAATTAGATAACGGGTATAGAATTTCTATTACCGACAATGAAGTATATAATCAATTTTTGATGTATATGTTTTTTTCGTTCAATAAAAGTTTGATTATAGTAACACCTACATTAAATGAAGCTAATAAATTATATTTAAATTTAAGTAGTGTTTTAAAAAATGTTTATATTTTTCCTGATGATGATTATTTGACTAAAAAAGCTATAGCAGTATCACCTGAGTTAACTTTAATGAGGTTAAAATTTTTAAATAATATAAATAAAGATGATAAATGTATTTTGATTTGTCATACTAATAGTTTTTTAAAGAAGTTACCTTTGAAGTCTAAATTAGATAGTAGGAACATTTTGTTAAAAGTGAATGATGAAATTGATAGAGATTCTTTAGTTACCAAATTAACTGAGATTGGGTATAAGAGAGAAAGTGTTGTTACTAATACTGGTGAATTTTCTGTGCGTGGTTTTGTAATTGATGTTTTTCCAATATTTGAAAATAATCCTATTAGAATTGAGTTTTTTGATAATGTTATTGATGAGATTAAATATTTTGATGAAAATACACAAAAGAGTATAAGTAATATTAATGAATATAAAATTAAACCTATAGTTGATGATTTTAATGACAGTACTTCTTCTGTTATCGATTATATTGATGATTCTGTTATAATATATCAAGATTATAATCAGTTAGTGAATATTGAAAAAAGTATTTTTGATCAAATGAAATACTATGGCGATACTACTTCTATGAATAGTTTATCTGATTTGAAATGTGAAAATTATTATTATATTGATACTATTGATAGTAGTGATAATTATGATATTAATATTAATGCTAAGAGTATTTTAAATTATAATCATGATATTGATAAATTTATTCAAGATATTTCTAAAGATAATTCTTTTTTGTGTACTACTGATAAAAATTTTATTAAACAAGTTAATGTTGATAAAAATAAAGTGATATTTGAAGATATTTCTTCTGGTTTTGTTTATAAAGACGTGTTTTATTATTCAAAAAATGATCTTATTCCAGTTTCTAGAAAGGTTAAATATGATACTGGGTATAAATTAGGAAAGAAGATTAATTCTCTAGATAAATTGGAGGTAGGAGATTATGTTGTTCATAAGAAACACGGTATTGGTGTTTATATGGGAATTACTACTATTAAGAAAAATGGTATGGAGAAAGACTATATTTTGATTAAATATAAGGGGGATGATAAATTATATTTGTCAGTTGATAATTTAGATAAACTTTATAAATATTCTTCAAAAGATGGTGCTAAGCCTACTATTTATAGGTTAAATAGTGTTGAGTGGCAAAAAACTAAGATGCGAATTAAGCAAAAAGTTAAAGATATAAGTGATGAACTTATTAAAATATATAAAAATAGATCTTTGAGTCTTGTTGAACCTTTTATGGAAGATACTGCTGAGCAAAAATTATTTGAAAGTGAGTTTGGTTTTGAGGAAACTCCGGATCAGTTAAAAACTACTTCTGAAATTAAAAAGGATCTTGAAAGTTCTAAACCTATGGATAGGTTATTATGTGGTGATGTTGGTTATGGTAAAACGGAAGTTATTTTTCGCGCTATGTTTAAAACTGTAATGAATAATAAACAAGTTATGTATTTATGTCCAACAACTTTGCTTAGTTATCAGCAATATATGTCTGCTAAGGATAGGTTTAGTAGTTTTCCGGTAAATATAGGTGTGTTAAATAGATATAGTACAAAAAAAGAAGTTACTGATGTGTTAAATAAATTAAAGGATGGAAAGATTGATATTATATTTGGAACTCATAGATTACTTAGTGGGGATGTGTTTTTTAAAGATTTAGGTTTATTAGTTATTGATGAAGAGCAAAGATTTGGTGTTATGCATAAGGAAAAAATTAAGAAGATTAAAAGTAATGTTCATGTTCTTAGTGTATCTGCTACGCCAATTCCAAGAAGTTTACAAATGAGTTTAATAGGTGTAAGGGATTTATCGTTAATTGAGACACCTCCTAAGAATAAGTTTCCAGTTCAAACTTATGTTATTAATTATGATCCTTATATTTTAAGGGAAGTTGTTTTAAAAGAAAAAGCTAGAGATGGTCAAGTGTTCATTTTATATAATAAAGTTGAAGATATGGAAAGCATGGTTAATGGTTTTAAAAAATTGATACCTGAGGTTAGTATGAGGTATGCTCATGGTAAAATGAATAAAGATGAGATACAAGATATTATGTATTTGTTTAATAATGGAGAGTTTGATGTGTTAATTAGTACTACTATTATTGAAAATGGTATCGATATTCCTAATGCTAATACTATTATTGTTATGAATGCTGATAGGTTTGGTCTTAGTCAGTTATATCAAATAAGAGGTCGTGTTGGTAGAGGAGACAGGCAGGCATATGCTTATCTTATGTATGATAAGACTAAAGTTTTAACTGAGACTGCTATTAAGAGATTGGATGCTATTAAAGAATTTACTGAGCTTGGCAGTGGTTATAAGATAGCTATGAGGGATCTTAGTATACGTGGTGCTGGAGATTTGCTTGGTAGAGAACAGGCTGGTTTTATTGATTCAGTTGGTGTTGATATGTATATTGAACTTATTAATGAAGAATTAAATAATGTTAAAGAAGAGGATGAAAATGAGATTAAAATAGATGATGTTGCTAATCATATAGGGCCAATGTATACTGATGAGGATGCTGTAATTGTTGAAATGCATAAAAAAATCTCTACTATTTCTAATTTTGATGAATTTAATGATGTTTATAAAGAAATAGAAGATAGATTTGGTAAGGTTGATGAAAAGTTAGAGATTTATATGTATCAAGAGTTGTCTGAAAAAATATTTAATAAGTTAAATGTAAAGATTTTGATTAATGATAGTACAAAATTTAGTTTTAGGCTTGATGAAGATATTTATAAAAAATTAAATATAGAGTCACTTTTTATTGAAGCTACTAAAATAAATTCAAGATTTAATTTTGTGTATCGTGGTAATGCAATTATTATTACTTTAAATAAAATTAATTTAGAAAAGCATTATATTTATTATATTTGTTATTTGATGAATTATATAAAAAAAGAAGTAGAAATTAGTTAATGTTTTTACTTCTTTTGTAATTTTCTTTGCATTTTTCTATTAATTTTAAAGCTTCTTCTTTATTATGAAAGTTTTTAATTTCTACTTTTATGTTTTGAAGTGTTTTGTAGTTTTGGAAAAAGTCTTTTATTTCTGCTTTTTGATGTGGAGTTAGGTCTTCTAGTTCATTTATTTCGTCAAATCTTGGATCTTTATCTACTACTGCTATTACTTTTTCGTCATGTTCATTATTATCTATTACACTTAAATAACCTAAAACTCTAGCATTAACAACGCATCCAGGAAATGTTGGATATGAACTTATAACTAGTATGTCTAAAGGGTCTTTGTCTTCTGATAATGTATTTTCTATGAAACCATATTCTCCTGGGTAAGTAAGTGCACTATATAAAACGCGGTCTAAAGTAATTCTTCCGGTTTCTTTGTTTACTTCATATTTATTTTTTGTTCCCATGGGAATTTCTATTATTGATTCTACTACATTTTTCATTTTATCACCTAAAAAAAGTATAAATTATAATATTAGTATTGTCAAATAGTATAATTTGCTTAATTTAAAGTAAAATAAAATTAGAGGTGTATATGAAAGATACTGGTGTTATAAGAAAAATTGACGAATTAGGAAGAATAGTTGTTCCAAAAGAAATTAGAAAAAATTTAAATATTAGAAATGGCGAGGATGTTCAAATATATATTGAAGATGATAAAATTATATTAAGAAAATATCAGAAGATGTTATCTATTAGGGAGCAGGCTTTAAAATATTTATGTAAACTTAATAAGTTAACTAGTAAAGATATAGTGATAACTGATTTAGAAAAGGTAATTGTTACTAATAATAAAGAGTATGAAGATAAAAAAATAGATCAGAAGATTATTCAATTAATAAATAATAGAAAAACTGATATGGCTTATTCTATTACTTTTGAAAATGAAAAAGTTGATAAAAATTATTTATTTGTACCTATTATTTCTGAGGCGGATGCTATAGGTTCTATTATTTTGCTAAGTAGAGAAGATATAAGTAAAGAGGATACGTTGTTTATAAATGTTTTAAATTCGCTTTTGAGTATGGAATTATACTAAAGTACTTGAAATATTTATGTTTTTATGGTATATTACTTTAGCAAATGAGTTTCTATAGTTTGAATTTAACTATGGCGAAAGGAGAATGTTTTATGAAAAAAGGAATTCATCCAGAACTAAAAGAATGTAAAGTAAAATGTGCTTGTGGTAATGAATTTACTACAATGAGTACTAAGAGTGAGATAAATTTAGAAACTTGTAATAAGTGTCACTCATTCTATACTGGAAAGCATATGACTGCTAGAACTGGTAATGTACAAAAGTTTAAAGAAAAATATGGAATTAAATAGTCAAGTTTGTGACTATTTTTTATTTTATGCTTTATTTTTTTAACTTTTATTTTATAATTAAAATAGGTGATGTTATGAAAGTCGGGATTGCTTCTGATCATAGAGGTTATAAATTAAAGGAAAAAGTTAAGAAATATTTAAAAAGAAAGAAAATTGATTTTATTGATTATGGAACTGATTCAGGTGTGAGCGTTGATTATAATGATTATGCTCTTAAAGTTTGTGATGCTATAAATTCTGGTGAAGTAACAAATGGTATTTTAATTTGTGGTACTGGTATTGGAATGAGTATTATGGCTAATAAAGTGAATGGAATTATGTGTGCTAAAGTTGATAGTTCTAAAGAAAGTAGACTTGCTAAAGAGCATAATAATGCTAATGTTATAAGTTTTTCTTCGGATTTATTATATTTTGAAGCTAAAGATATTATAGATGCTTATTTAACATCTAAGTTTCTTGGGGATGAGAAGTATGTAAGACGTATAAATAAGATTGTCATGCAAGAAAATGATGAAAAGAAAAAGAAAAATATTAAAAAAACTGAATAATATTTTCTTTTTTTGTACATAAAATATGTATATGAAAAAATATTTTATTATTATACCAGTGTTATTTGCAATATATTTAGGAACATGTAATTTTCAAGAAGTAGAGCGTACAAATGTAGAAAGTGATAAGGTTATAGCAGAATCTTCTAATGAAGATGTTATGTTTGTGAATGTTTTTTATAATGATGAAAATAATTTTATGACACTTGATGATTATGTTATAGGTGTTTTAGCGTGTGAAATGCCTGCTTCATTTGAAGAGGAAGCACTAAAGGCGGGAAGTGTGGCTATTAGAAGTTTTTATCTTTATAAGTATAATGCTGATAATAGTTATGTTGCTACAAGTTCTGATCAATGTTTTAATAGTGTTGATGATATGAAAGCTAAGTGGAAAGATAATTATGATGTTTATTATTCTAAAATGAAATCTATTGTGGATGAGACTAAGGGTAATTATTTAACTTATAATGGAGAAGTTATCGAGTCTTTCTATTTTAGTTTATCTAATGGTTATACTGAAAACTTAGAGAATGTATTTTCGCAAAAGAGACCTTATTTAGTGAGCGTTGATTCAGACTGGGATAGGAATGTTTCTTCTTATTTAAGGACAATTTCATTTAGTAAAAGCGAATTTTTAGAAAAATTAGGTCTTGATTATAGTGATTTAATTAATATTAAAATTTTAGATAGATCTACTTCTGGCAGAGTTCTTTCTTTGGAAGTTAATGGTGTATTATTTAAGGGAACCGTTTTTAGGTCTAAACTTGGTTTAAGAAGTACAGATTTTGATATTAGTGTAGAAAGCGATGTATCTATTACTACTAGGGGATTTGGGCATGGTGTTGGAATGAGTCAGTATGGAGCCAATGAAATGGCAAAATTAGGTTATAGTTATGAAGATATTTTACTTCACTATTATACTGGTACTCTTATATCTAAAATATGATAGTATAAATTTTATTTATTTGTTCACATTATTAATAGGAGTGTGAGCAATGAAAAAGTTAAAAATGAAAAAATTAATTATTCCAGGATTTTATTTAGTGGCTGTTCTTTCTGTAATTTCTTGTATAGGATTAACTATATCAGGTATTAATAATTTTTTGACGGAGAAAAAGGATTTTACTTATTCTGTTAAAGGATTATTAGATGATGATACTGTTACCGTTAATAAGGAAGAGGAATCTTCAAATACTAGCAGTAGTGAAGATGTTATAATTAGGCCTTATAAGGCGGAAGATGTTTCTATTGGTAGATATTTTTATGATTTTGAGGCTGATAAAGAGAAACAGGAAAGTGCAATTATTTTTTATGAAAATACTTATATGCAAAATTCTGGTGTAGATTATGTAAGTGAAAATGCTTTTGATGTACTTAGTGTATTACCAGGAAAAGTAATTTCTATTGAAAAAGATGATATTCTTGGAAATATTGTTAAGATAGAGCATGATAAGGAAGTTATAAGTGTATATCAAGGAATTGATGATATTAAAGTAAAAGAGGGAGATAGTGTTACTCAAGGACAAACTATTGCTAAAAGTGGTACTTCTTCTATTAATTCTAATTATAAAACGTCACTTCATTTTGAAGTTTATTATAAAGGTTCATTAATAGATCCTGAGAATTTTTACTCATTAAAAATGAGTGAATTATAAGTAGAGATAACAATCTCTATTTTTTTATGAAAAAATTTAAAAATGGACCTATTGCACCCTGTTATATTTTTTAATTAAATGATATTATTAGTTTGATTGGGAGTTGATTAGTGTGATAAATTTTGTAATCGTTGAGGACAATCCTCGTCATATGTTAAGAACAAAGGACATTATTGTTAATTACATGATGAAGAATAAATTTGAGTTTGATATATTAATGTTTGAGGGTGTAACTGATTCATTAATGGATTTGGTAAGAGCGCATGAATCAAATTATATTTATATATTAGATTTTGAGTTACCTCGTACTACCGCAATAGAGGTTGCAAGAGAAATTAGGAAAAAAGATTGGGTAAGTCCTATCATTATTTTTACAGTTAATGGTGGTATGGCTTTTGAAACATTTAAACAAAGGTTACAAATTTTGGATTTTGTAAGTAAGCAGTTTGAAGCAGAGAAGAATTTGTTTGAACTTTTTGATATTTGTTTTCAACAATTAAATGTGAGAAAAAGTTTTAAATATAAGATAGGTAAAGTTGATTATAGTATAGACTATGATAAGATTTTATATATTTATAAAGATACTATTGAAAGAAAGAGTGTTATTGTTACTGAAAGGAATGAGTATAAAATACCTTTAAATTTAGTAAAAGTAAAAGAATTATTATCTGACGATTTCATTTTTACACATAAAGCTTGTATTGTTAATCGTAATAGAGTTGATGCATATGTATGGAATCAAGGAAAAGTTATATTTGATAACGGAACGGAAGCACCTTTCTTATCTAGAACACATAAAAAGGATGTGAATGTATAGTGTTAATTTTTAGTTATATTTTATCTATTGTTGCTATATTTTTTAATTTTTACGCTTTAGCTGTTTCTTATTCTTGTACTTTAAATAAAAAACTGAAATTTAATTTCTTTAATTTTTGTGTTATGTTATTTGCAGCACTTATAATGTATTTAAGTAATTATTATATAAAGTCTGTAATAAAAATTTTTATTTCGTTTTTAGTAATATTTTTAGAATTTAAATTAATTTTTAAAGAAAATAATGTGTTTACTATTTTTAAATTATTTATAATTTATTTATTGTTGTTGGTATGTGACTTTTTTGTGTCTATGATATTTCTAGTAGTTAATATTGATTCTGCTTTAGATTTAGGAAACATTAATATTTTAAAAGCACTTTGTACTATTTTAGATTCATTTTTATTATTAAATGTATTTTCGTATAGAACTATAACTAATTCTATTAATAAATTAGTTTCTTATATGGCTTCTCAGTTTAGTAAGCTTGTATTAGTTTTTGCTTGTTGTTTATGTTTTGTTATGTTTATTTTGGCTTATGTTAATGCTTATAATTTCAATTTAGAAATGTTTCTTGTAGTTATGATTTTAATATCATTTTTCTTATTTTTATCGGTTTTGTTGATTTTTCAATATTTTAAAAATAAGACTGCGTTAGAAGAACAAAAAACTTTGATGAATTTGATGAATGAATATGAAAAAATTCTTGAAAAAGATAGTATTAATAGGCATGAAATGCTAAATAATTTAATTGTTTTAAAAAGTAATAAAGATAAATCTTCTATTGAATATGAGAATTTACTAGATGAAATTATAAAGGAATATCAATTAAAGAAATCTAATTTTTATACTAAACTTTATAAGTTACCTACTGGAATTAAAGGTATTATTTATTTTAAACTTGCAAATATAAATGATAATAATATAAACTTTAGTTTGATTATTTCTAATGATGTTAAGAATTATTTTGAAGATTGTAATGCTAAGTTATATTATAAAATTTGTAAAATTTTAGGTATTTTACTTGATAATGCTATAGAAGCAGCAGTTTTAACTGATGATAAATTTATTTTAATTGATATGTATGAAGAAGATAATGAAACTGTTATTTATATAGAGAACTCTTTTGGTGGAAATATTGATTTAAATGTTATTAATGAAAAAGGTGTTTCTAGTAAAGGAAAGAATCGTGGTTATGGTCTTTATATAGTAAATAAATTTATTAATGAATCTCCATATTTAAATTTGGAACAATCGGTTAATAGTTTAGGTAATTTTGTCTCTATTTTGAAAATTAAAAATTTAATTTAATTATTATGAAAAAAACTCTAGATTCGACTAGAGTTTTTTAAAGGTAGTAATATTTTATTTTTTTTATTTTAAAAGACTTTCTGGACATTCTTCTTCGTCTAGGTAACCCCAGAAGCATGCACCTGAAGTTCCTCTTGCAACAATCTCTCCAATAAATCCAGTTATAGTAGCAAATAATTTCATAATTTAAATCTCCTTTCATTCTTCTTTATTATATTTTTTATAGTTATTGTACGATACGCCGAATAACTTGTATGTTATAGGTAAGACAACAATAGTTTCTATTATTACTGCGAATAGAAAGCAATTACTTATCATGTTGTCTTTAATTAAGATAGAACCTGATATATACAATAATCCAAGTAATGCGCTGATTACCCCATATATAGTTCTTCTTTTTTTGTTTATTAATGGCCTCTTTTCGGTGTCTGCAGGGGCGTAAAAGCTCAAAAGTATTACACAAATAATGCCACATGTAATTTTGACTTTATAGTTTAATATTAATATTTTGCATAAGTATGGTATGGTGAGAAATATCAATAGTGATGATACCCAACATTGCCAACTTTTTTTAGCGTGAACACCATAACCAGTTAACCTTATGATACTATAAAGGGTCATTAATATTAGAAGTGATTTTAAATTTCCCATTAAATATGATAAGGTAAATATAACTATCGTTTTCGTTATCGTCAGGTATAAACTTGCCAGTCCATAACGAATTTCTGCTAATTTTTCTTTATCATAATTCAAATTTTTTTCTATGTTGCTCATTGCGGAATTTATTAAAAGATCTTTCATTTTACCACTTCCACGACTATTATAGTCGCTTATTTATTTAAATTATTATTTTTTGCTTGTATTTATCTTTTTTAGGCTTTAAAAGTAAAAATGTTAGTATTTTTTGTGGTAATTTTTCATTTAGTGCAAGAAAGTTAACATTTAATGCAAAAAATGTAATTATTTGTCGAAAATTTAGTATGATGTCTATGTTAAAAAATATGTCGGATTTTTTGATATGTTTTTAATTGATTAGGACATGCGCGTGTTTTAATATAGAGGTATGGAAGAGAGGTGTGAAGTGTGACTAGAAAAGGCAGAGTTAAATGGTTCAATAATGAAAAAGGTTATGGATTTATTGAAATAGGCGCTGGAGCTGGAGAAGATGTATTCGTACATTATTCAGCTATTGAACAAGATGGATATAAGTCTTTAAGTGAAGGAGATGTTGTTGAATTCACTTTAATTAAGACAGCAAAAGGTAATCAAGCAATAAATGTCAAAGAAGTAAAATTAACTACTGTTTAGTAGTTTTTTTCTTTTTTATATGGTATATTTATTGTAGAGGTGAAGAAAATGAATTTTACAATAAGAGGAGAAAGATTAGAAGTTACAGACGCGATTAAAGAATATGTTACAAATAAATTATCTAAATTTGAAAAGTATTTTGATAATCCAGAAAAAGTTAATGTGAAAGTTCTTTTTAGTGTTAGGGGTAGAGAACAAAAAGTTGAGGTTACTATAAATGCTCAAAATTATGATTTAAGGGCTGAAGTATCTCATAATGATATGTATGCAGCTATTGATTTAGTTGTTGATAAATTAGAAACTCAAATGAGAAAGTTTAAGTCTAAATTTATGTCTAGAGATAGAGTTAGTATAGTTTATGATATGGATTATGAAGAAGAGGAAGTAGAAGATGTTGTTAAAAGAAAGAAAGTTTATTTAAAGCCAATGGATGAAGAAGAAGCAATTGTGCAAATGGAACTTTTGGGACATACATTTTATATTTATAGAGATATTGAAACTGAAAATGTTAATGTTTTATATAAAAGATATGATGGAACTTATGGTGTTATTGAAACTAATTAATTTCTAGATATTTAGAGCATTTTGCTCTTTTTTTGTTTAAAAAATTTTTATTATTTGGTACAATGTTTTATAGGAGATGAAATTATGGGTATACTATCTAGATTTTTTGATCATGAATATAAAGAATTAAAAAGATTTGAAGTACTTGCTGATAAAGTTTTAGAGCTTGATGAAGAGATGAGTAAACTTAGTGATTTAGAGTTAAAAACTAAGACAAAAGAGTTTAAGTCAAGACTAAGAGCAGGAGAAACTTTAGATGATATTTTAGTAGAAGCTTTTGCAGTTGTTAGAGAGGCTGCTTATAGAGTATTAGGGGAAAAACCTTATAGAGTTCAAGTTATTGGTGGTATTTGTATTCATTATGGAAATATTGCTGAGATGAAAACTGGGGAAGGTAAAACTTTGACTAGTACACTTCCTGCTTATTTAAATGCACTTAGTGGATTAGGTGTTCATGTTGTAACAGTTAATGAGTATTTAAGTGTTCGTGATGCTGAATGGATGGGAAAAGTTTATGATTATTTAGGTATTACAGTTGGTGTAAATAGAAAGGATGCAACAAAGGAAGAGAAAAGGGAAGCATATTCTAAAGATATTACTTACACAACTAATAATGAACTAGGTTTTGATTATTTAAGAGATAATATGGTAGTTAGAGCAGAGAATAGGGTTCAACGTGGACTTAATTTTGCAATTATTGATGAAGTTGATTCAATACTTATTGATGAAGCAAGAACACCTTTAATTATTAGTGGTGGTGTTAGTAAGAGTGCAGATCTTTATAAACTTGCTGATAAAACTGCTAAGAGTTTAAAAACTGAAGATTATGTTTTGGATGAAAAGACTAGAAGTGTAACTTTAACTGAAGATGGAATTAAAAAGTGTGAGCAAATTTTAAATTTAGATAATTTATATGATATTAAAAATGCGGCTATAGTGCATAATTTAGATAAGGCTCTTGTTGCTAATTATGGATTTAAGAGGGATGTTGATTACGTTGTTGATTCTGATAAGGTAGTTATAGTTGATTCTTTTACTGGTAGACTTATGCATGGAAGACAATATAGTGATGGGCTTCATCAAGCTTTGGAGGCTAAAGAGGGTGTTCATATTAATGAAGAAACTAAGGTACTTGCTACTATAACTTTTCAAAATTTGTTTAGAATGTATAATAAACTTTCAGGTATGACTGGTACTGCTAAAACTGAGGAAGAAGAATTTAGAAATATTTATAATATGTATGTTATAGAAATTCCTACTAATAAACCTGTTATTAGGGAAGATTTAGATGATTTAGTGTATGTTAATATGAGGGGAAAGTATAATGCAATTGCTAATACTATTCAAGAGTTACATAAGAAAGGTCAACCTATTTTGGTAGGTACTGCATCTATTGAAAGTTCTGAACTTCTTAGTAGTCTTCTTAATAAAAGGGGAATTAAACATGAACTTTTGAATGCAAAGAATCATGAAAGAGAAGCTCATATTATAGAACAAGCTGGACAAAAAGGAGCGGTTACTATTGCAACTAATATGGCTGGACGTGGTACTGATATAAAACTTGGTGCTGGAGTTTCGGAGCTTGGTGGTCTTGCTGTTATTGGTACTGAGAGACATGAAAGTAGAAGAATAGATAATCAATTAAGAGGTAGAAGTGGTCGTCAAGGAGACCCTGGTATTACTAGATTCTTTATATCAATGGAAGATGATTTGATGATGAAGTTTGGTAGTGATAAGATAAAAGGTCTTATGACTACTTTAGGTTTTGATGAAAATACACCAATTACACATAAATTAATGAGTAAAAATATTGAGAGTAGTCAAAAGAGAGTTGAAGGTTTTAACTATGATAGACGTAAGGCTCTTCTTGATTATGATAATGTTATAAGTAAACAAAGAGAAATTGTTTATGAGAGAAGAAATGAAATTTTAGATAAAGAGAGCATTAGAGATAGGGTACTTGAGATTTTTAAAGATTTTGTGGTAGATCAAGTAAATAATCATTTTCCTCCAGAAGATGCAATTACACATAATGATATGGTTAATATCTGCGAATATTTTAATGCTAATTTGCTTAAAACTAAGAAGTTAGATGAGAAAGAGATGGAAAGTAAGCCTATTAATGAAGTACAAGATTTTATTTATGATGTTGTTGTTAATGATTATAGTGAGAAGTTAAAGGATGTTCCTGAAGAGATTCAAGTAGATTTTGAGAAAGCTATTTATTTGAGGGTTTTAGATAAGAATTGGATGAATCAATTAGATAATATGGAACATTTAAAGGAAGGTATAGGGCTTAGAGGTTATGCGCAAACTAATCCACTTCAAGCTTATGCTTTAGAGGGATTTGAGCTTTTTGATAATATGCTTAAAGATACTAATAAGGAAGTTACTACATTTTTGTTAAAGGCTGAGGTTAGACAAAATTTAGAGAGAGAAGAAAATAAAAATATTCGTACAAATGATTCTAAGGAGGGTGCTAAGAAGCAACCTAAGAAAGTTGAAAATAAAGTTGGTAGAAATGATCCATGTCCTTGTGGAAGTGGGAAGAAATACAAAAACTGTTGTGGTAAATAATCTCGCAAACCCTTATAAAATAAGGATTTATGAAAAAT
>CANQQR010000020.1 GCA_947626035.1 uncultured Bacilli bacterium
TCTATGGGGTAAGGGGCTTATTGCCTTTTTTTAAAAAACTTGTTTTTTATTATTGTTTTTGGAAAGCAATAGCATATAACCTAAATGTCTCTTTTATATCTTCTTCTAAATTATTATATTCTCTATAAATTACTAATATTTTTTCCTTTTCTTCTTCTAAAATTTCTTCCTTATCAGGTATCATCCATGATAAACTAATATTATTTTTTATAAATATAATTATCTCGTCATAATCTTTACTTAATAAACTATCACTTACAATTTCATTAGAAATAACTCCACTTGCTGTAAAAAATACTTTTTTATAATAACTATTATTAATTATTTCTTCTCTATTTTGATTAAAATACTCTAACAAAAAATCATAATCAAATTTTTTAACTACTATATTTAACACACTTTGTTCTATATCATGATTTAATATATATTGAAATATCTCCGCATCACTAATTACATGAAGTGCATTAGGAAAATTTAGTATTTGTTTATCTATTAATAATACCTTAAATAAAAAATCAATATTTAGTCTCTTTACTACCTCTTCATCATTTAAATAACTAAAGTCACTTAATAAATATTTATTATATAATTCTAAAGGTAACTTATAATTTGGTAATTTTATTAATGCTAAAATAGCTTCCAAAGGGCTTGTATTAGATAATAAATAATTATTAATTTCTTCTATTTTTACCTTATCAATTAAATTTGGAAACTTTATTATTTGTTTTTTTATAAACAACACTTTTAATAAAAATGAAGTACTTAATTTCTCTATTACCACTGGATTATTAAGCCAAAAATATGTAGTAGTTAAATATGCGTCTCCCACATCATCAGGAATTTTTTCTAGATATAAAAGGTCAGAATTTATGAGTGTTAATACATTTTCACTAACTTTATTTTGTCTTAAAAATTCATATACTTTATCTTTATCTAAATACATACCTAGAGCCTTATAATCAAATATTTTTTGATCTATAAATAATACTTTAAATAAAAAATTAATATCAACTTTTTGCACTACTTCATAATCATTTAACCATTCATAATCACGTGTTAAATATTTATCTAATACTAGAAAACTAATCTCACAAAAAGTTTCTTTTAAAAACACTAAAAATACATAAGTATCTACATCATTTTGTAATAAAAAATTATTAAAAACCATATTCCATTCAGTATGCTCATCAAAATACATTGAAGCTGTTTCTCTATACTTTAATATTTGTTTATTTATAAAAAATACTTTTAGTACATATTGAATATTTAATTTATTAATTATATTATTATCTTCATTAACCCCTAATCTAAGCCAAGAATAATCTTTATCTAAATACTTTTCACATACTTCATATGATAACTTTACCTTATCTTCTACTACATTTAAAAACTCTAAAAGCACGCTTAAACCTACATCATTTGCTAACAAAAAACTATTAAGCACTCTTAAATTTATTTCATTAACTACATGAGGAAACGAAAATACTAAACCTTTTACAAGTAAAAGATTTAACATAAATTGTGAATCTAATTTTTTTACTATCTTACTTACTCTTAACCAACTATAATCATTTAATAAATATGTATTTACTACATCTAATGGTATCTCATCTAGTTGCATAATTATTTTATACACGCTTACATTTAAAAGATTCTTTAAATACTCTATACCATCTACTATATTATCAAATACTTTAATTACATTACTAAAATTCTTAGGATTATCTTTAACAATTTTCATTACTTCATTATTAAAAATTTCACTTACCCCATATCTTTCATATATCTCTTTTAAAGTCATATAATCACTTCCTAATTTGCTTATTATACACTTTTTTATATCAAAAGAAAACATCGAGTTTTACCCCAATGTTATTACTAAAACACCCTCATATAATCTGCCCCAAGAGCTTGAAGTCTTGCTACCCTATCATTATAATTAGGATGAGTTGAATTTATAATCTTAAAAAAAGTATTATCAGTATCATCATTTTCTATCACTTCTAAAGCATATGCCAAATTAGCACCAAAACCTAATTTACAAGCAAACTCATCAGCATAATACTCATTAGCGCGCATAGAAGACTTTAAAAATAAAATGCAAACTTTAGACCACAATGTAATCAAAAAAGTAAAAATTGCCCCAACTAAAGTAATTATAACTGCAACTACCTTATTATCAGACTTAAATGCAGCAGAACTCAAAATAACAGTAACTAAAATAGTAATTAACTTAACTAAAAACAAAGTAGCTGATATAAAAACATTAGAACCACTAACCAATAATTGTACTTGAGAATCCCTATGCACTAAATGTCCAATTTCATGTGCTAAAATACCCAAAATACATTTATCAGATAACTTTAACAAACCTGAAGTAATAACAATAGTCCTTTTACCTATCGCATAAGCATTAGCATTATTACTATAAATAATCTTTAACTTAATCGAATTAACCATTAAAGAGTCCATCTGATAAGCTCGGTTATAAACAACCTCTAAAAGTGGAACTATCTTTAACTTCATGTCCTTTCTCTTTATCTCTTTAGCGCCTATCATCAAACACATAAACCATTCCCCAACTGGACTCAAAGAAAGAACTATAAAAAATAGATAAACTAAAATAATATACAAAATCATTTCTTGTTCAGTAAATCCATTTGTAAACAAATACAAAATCAACATTAAATTTAAAAATAAGAAAAGAAAAATACCTAAATTTTGATAACGAAATAATCTTTTAATTATCAAAATCGTTCACCTCTTTCTATACCTATCATATCATCCATTATATTATTAAACACTTGATAAGAATTAGGAAAGTTTGTTTTTATCTCATTTAATAAATCTACATTACCCATAGATGCTTCAAAAAAAGTACTAAAAGCTCTTCTATTTAAATTACTTCCTGACTTTAGTAAATTCCTAAGTGGAGCTGTATTACCATTATAATTATTAATTTCACTTATCAAACTATCAGTAAACGCTTCACTACTAGAAAAACTAGGACTACTTGTATTATCAATCATCTCTCCTACATAAGTAAAGAAATTACTTCCATTAACATCATCACGTGCATTATAATAAATCCCTTTATTAAAGTCTTCACTATAAAAACCAGCTTGCCCACTAAAATTAGCATTTTGAATAACTACTCTCTTAATATACGTTTTATAAACTTGTCTAGCTTTATCAGTTGCACTCGAAATACGATTTGTTATTAAATTTCGGTAATCAATTGACATAGATAAAGCTCCATCTTTAACTAAAACATCCCCACATCTAAAAATATCTGCTTCTGCATTTCCATTTGTCATGCTCCTTAAAGATGAGACAAAGCCGTTAGAAGTACTACTAAAATCCAGAATCTTTGCATTTTCATATTCCATAACCTTATCCATTAGTACACCCAAAGTTCTAATAGTATTCTTTAACGTATTAGTATTTTTTAATAATACTTCTAAACACAACCTCATCTTTTCTCCAGTTTTCTTATACTTTTTATCAAGCCATGCATCTCCTATTTCTTTATACCTTAAAATTAACTTATTAGAAGTATCAAGTAAAATTTGATAAATTCTATTTAAATCATCCTTACTTGCTTTTAAACTTTCATAAGTAACACTACCCATTATTCTTCACTCCTTAATACTTCACTAATAAAAGCATCTAACTCATCCGCTTCAGGAAACTTAAATGGTTTAACTTGACAAGTAGTTCTAATAGAATCAGTATAATAAATAACATTATCAGGTAAACTAGATGAAGAAACACCATCTACTAAATAACTAGCATCATCATTACTTAAAGAGAAAACATATCTATCAGGAAATTTTGCCAAATGATTAATTCCATAATATAAAGATTCTTTTACTGTTTGTAATTCACTAGAAGTTATAATACATGAAAAACCATAACTAAATCCATCATCAACTAACTTATTTAATTTATCATTAATACTTAAATCACTCTTGCTATTACTTTCAGACACCTGTGCAATTAAATTACTAAAATCAAATGGATCATCTTCTACTTCTTCTTTTACACTATTACTTTCTCCTAAAAACTCTTCTTCATTAATTTTTTCACCCGCTAATAACTTAATAACTAAATCAAGATACTGAATTTTATCAATAACCAAAGCCACCTGTGTCTTACCACCATTCTTTTTATTATCTAAATAAATATCATACATCTCATTTATAAACTTTATAATATCACTATTATCAAGTGCTAACTTAAATCTATCAAATCTACTATACTTTTGATAATTACTATCTTCTTCCCCTAAAATAATATCGCCATCAATAGCATAAACTAAAGTATTTTTATTTAATAATAAATTAAGTATATACGTATTAAGTACATTTTGCACCATTCTCTCATTACTACCACATATCAAAGTATTATGTCTTCTTCTCTTATCAAAACTAATACACAAATCAGGCGCAACCTTAATTAAATTACCAACTAAAACTTGTGGAGCACCTAATTGCCACTTAGGCTTTAACACATCTAATAACTTAGTTACTTTATTACCCTCAAATGATTGCATATCATATTCATAATCTTTAAAAGTATCTTCAATAATTTGTAAATATTTCTTCTGAGTATCTACATCACAATAAACAACTCTCATACCAATTGGACTTTCTTCTGTATATTCTTCATTCAAAACTGCTGTTCCAATAGGCCCTTTCATCATTTCATTAATCTTTTGAAAATTCTTATCTCCAAACAAATAATTAGTATCATACTCAGCACACTTTAATCCAACTCTTATTCTCATTTGTTCAATAGTACCTGTCTCAATAGTTAAATTTGAAATAATCTTAGTTGACTGAGTAGCCATAAGTAAATGTATACCATAACTTCTTCCCTCGGTAACAATTCTTTTAACTAATTCAGCACAATTATTAGCAACCTTTCTATTAGTATTATCATTAAATAATATTTGAAACTCATCCATAATTACTAATATCTTAGGCATTACATTATTAGTTACCTCAATATATTTCTTTAAATTAGAAACATTAGCTTCTTTAAACTTCTGACTTCTAACACCAATTTCTGAAACCAAATTCTCTAAAATACTCTCTCCAAACTCTTGCATAGCATCTAAAGCAAGTAACTTTATATGAGGAAGCCTATAAGAATCATAAATCTTAAACTCAGTACCACCTTTAAAATCCATTAAATATAAATTTAACTTATCAGGCGAATAATGTAACATAGCACTCATAATTAAAGTATGAAGTAAAGTTGACTTACCACTTCCCGTAGCGCCAGCCACTAAAGCATGGTGACTAGACCCATACCCAAATGTAATAGGTACTATCTTTTCTTCATCCCCTACACCAACAGGAATCTCTAAAATTTTACTTGATTCTCTACTAAATAATTCTTTTTCTAAAATATCTTCAAACGAAATACCTTTTCCTTTAATAATATTATATAACTCTTGATATTTCTTAACAAATTCTAAAATATTAGAATAATCTAACTTTTGATTTAAAGTCACATTCAAATTAAATGGTAACATTAAATAACTATCATCTTTACAAACAAATCTAGTTAAATAATTAACTAACAATTTATTAGCATACTCATTTACAGAAGCATTTTCCACTTTTCCAATAACTGTATAAATACCACACTTAGAACCATTCTTTAATATATTTTCAAGCATTCTTAAAGAATTATCATCAAACCCATTAGGAAAATCATAAATAACAAGCAAAGTTATAATTTCCATCTTATTAGGTGTTTTTAAATTATAATCTACTAAACTATCATACTTATTACTTAATTTATTTTGTATCATATCATCTATATACTGATTAAACTTCTCTAATCTTCTTGTAATATCTGTTCCACTTGTATAAATATTATCATCAAATATATCAGGGTTTTCTTTCCTAAAATCAAGTAAAGGTAAAACACTACCTCCCTTTTTATCAGGATCCATAATACATATATTACTCTTAGTAACTGGAATATTAGCTAAAAACTGCCAAATAAGATTTATAATAAAATCTTTAGCCATCTTTTCTTTAGAATCATCATACACTACTGCAAAATTACTATTTTTAGTAAGATCAAATAAAAATGGTAACATAATTTTATCTTCAAAACTAAAAGAATTACAAATTTCTTCATAACCAGAAGACTCACTAAAAATATCTTTCGGGTAAAGAACCTTACCAATAACAAAATCTAAAGGAAAACTCATATCTTCTTTTAAATTTGAAATAATACTATCATCAGTTTTATCTAAAATATCTTTAACATTACTAATCTCTTCTAATAACTCATCATGATTATTAACATTTAACAACCCATTTATAAAATTAGGAAGAGCAATACCTTTATTTGTAATACCAGCAACTATTAAACTATATTTAGAAATATAATTATTAAACTCTAACTTAGAAGGCATTAATGGACTTTGATAACTTAGCCCTAAATAAACAAAATCATCTTTATCTTGTGTAATAGTAATACACTCTTTTTCAATACTTTTAATAGTCTCTATATAACTATTAGAATAATTAGTGTTTTCACTATCTTTATTAGAAGTAATTATTAAATAAATACCACACTTACCACCTTGTAATATTATATTTTTTAAATAAGACATATAACTACTATCAATAGACGTTTCCAAATCAAAAATAGTTAAAACCTCAACTTCTAAATTATAGTCTTTATGATCTTTAATATAATCATAAATATTATTATACTTAGTTCCTAAAATATTTTGTGTAATATACTCAATTTTATCATTTAAACTTTTAATCTTTTCATTAGCTAAATTAGAAGTAGTATATATCTTTTCATCAAATAAATTTGGGATTCTTTTTTTAGCATCAAAATACGCTTCAATACTATTTCCATGATTTTCACAATCAATAACACTAAACCTTAACTTAGAAGCAGGAACAGTTGTTAAAAAACAATACATAATCCCCTGCGCTAGTTTTTCATGAAATAAAGAATTTTTATCTTTCTTTATCATAACAGCACTCAAAGTATTTTTAGAAATAATAATTGGAAATCTAATAACAGAATCTACTATTAACTTACTACATTTTTTTATAATTAAAGATGATAGTTTACTAGAAAACACAAAATCCTTTAAAGGAAAAAGAACATAACCCATATAAAGAACATCATTAAGAATTACCTCATCCTTATTTACTTTATTATAACAACTCTTATAATCTTCCATTAAATTAGCTAAATTATCTATTACCTCATCAGGAATAATCTCATCTAATTTATTAGTTATACTAACAGTCAAATCATTCATTAAAGAAACATAACTTTTTTCCTCTTTTTCCTTAAATTCATTTTGTTTTTCTAAAACTTCCTCACGTTGTTTCTTTTGTATAGCTAAAAGTTCCTCTTTTCTTTCATCAGTAATCTCATCTAACTCTAATTTTAAATTATTTATAAACTCATCCACTGTATTATGTAAAATTATTAACTCTTCATAATCCTTTTTTCTCTTAGAAGAAAATATATAATTTAAATGATTAATTAAAGAAGGCAAAATATCAGTACTATATTTTATACTAATAGCCAAAAACTTATTTTGAATTGATTTTAATGTTTTAAAATAATCACTAGAATCACTATAACTATCACTTTTCTTTTGCTTTAACTCTTCTAACTTTGCCTTTTTAGTCTTAATATAATACTTATCAACCCTACTTAAATCCTCATCAATTTTTTCAATTTTATTCTTAATATCTTGTGCTTCTTTAAATAAAGAATTTTTATTTCTCTCAAGTTCTTGAATTTGAATCTTACAATCACTATCAAACTTATTTAAACTCCTTTGATGCTCGAGTACAATTTGTCTCTTTCTATTTTCATAATTAGTTTCACTTTTTTGAATTTTCTCATCCATTACAATAATAAACTCATTTAACTTAGTTATAATATCTATAACTTCTTGATATAAATTTTTATTTGCCACTTAAGTCATCTTCTTTCATTTCATATTGACAGCACTTTTTATCATGACACTTTTTATTACTAAAACCAACTATTAAAGACGTACTAACTTGAAGTGGGTAAGAGAATATTGTAACCATATCGCCTCCAAGAGTTTTTTCATTAGTATTACAAATAATTGTATATTGTTTTAAATAATTTAAAAGTCTAGGAATATAATCTTTATTAGTTATATTTAAAATATCAATTATTAATTTAATTCCTATTATAGTAACAAAATTAATATCAACAGATATTCCAGGTTCAAATTTTACCTGTTCAACATCTTCTAAATTAGAATACACATGATGATTTCCAATAGACCTAGAAGACGCACTAGTGCCATGCCCTAAAGCACATTCATAACATGGTTCGCATCTTCCTGGTATATGATAAAAAATCTCTCCAGCTGCTGCTCTTTCCCAAAAACCAATTGAAATAAAATAACAATTATAATAAATACTAATTCGGTTAGCATACACATCAGCACTTCTATTATCAGCACATCCCACAAAAATAGTATCATTCTCTTTGCAATAATTATCTAACATATCTTTAGGGATATTTTGAACTATTCCCTCAAAAGTTAAAACATTTGCACTTGGATTAATACTCTTTATTTTCCTTTTAACAGCATTAATCTTTAAATCTCCAACATCCAAAATGTCACATTGATGTCTACATACATTATGGTACTCTACTATATCAGCATCACATAATAGAAAATTAGAAACCCCTGCTTTAGCAAGTTCTACTGCAACTAAACTACCAACAGAACCACACCCTAATATAATAACTTTTTTGTTTTTCATAATATCAGTTTCTAAAATTCCACTATTTCTTGAAAAAATATTTTGATACAAATTATAACTTGTAACTTTAAGTTCCTTTTTATCATAATAAAAATGTAATTTATTAGATTCATATACTGAACAAAATCCATCAGTTAACTCACGAGCACTACTCTTAACTTCTCCTAAATAATCTCCCCTATTTTCTAACTCTAAAGGAAAAATATTATAAATTTTAGTATCTTCAAAATATCTTCCATATAACTTTTTTATCTTTTTATTAGTTAATTGTTCCTCTGAAATAAAAACTTCTCTTTCTATTTCTTCATTAAAAAAATTGTCCATATCATTCCTCACTTAACATTTTTTCCATAATTCTTTTATACCTTAAAGGGCTTTTATACTTTAACAAAACTTCAGGAATTAAATTATCGCCAACTTCATAATGAATTTTTTGATACTCACAAGGACTACTAACATGATACATTGTAAGTCTAAACTCTGGGTCTATATTAACAAGTGCAGAAATAGCACCTTGTTCTCTCATTGCAGCATATTTAGTATTTGTTTTATCGTCAGTTCCTGAAAAAGTATCTAATGAACCTGGGTGTCTATGCCAAAGTCCAATTAGTTCTAACTTAAATTGATAAAGATTTGCAATCTTATTAATCAAATGCTCTGTATATTTTTGATCATACTCAAAATAATAAACTTGAAAAATTGAATTAATCCCAGGATCAATAGCTTCAATAACATAATACGTCTCATCAATCACAGTTCCTAAAAATAATCCCCCTGTTTCTGTTTTAATTTTTTCTGTTGTTTCAGCCAAAATAGCCGTATAAGCCCTATCTGAAAAAACAACCTCCATATTTGTCTCCTTTCAAAAAAGCATCTATCTTATATAGTTAGATAAATGCCCTTAATAATTAATAGTTACCCTCCAAAGCAACATCATCATCAATCTCGCCATTTAACCACATTTCACATAAAAGAATCCATTTACAAGCCCATGAAAGTGCAGATGCTGCTGATGTAGAACGATTTTGACCTGCTTTAAAATATTTTGGGTCAGCAGTACATATAAAATACTCCTCTTTACGTCCAAAATTATCACGGTAAATATGTGGTAGTCCTAACCCTAGTCCTTTTTCAGGCGCAATAGGTAATTGACTTGCTATATCTTTTAACCTAGGAGAAACCGGTAATATTTGAATAGAACCACCATACTCTCCATCAGTTGCATGTGGGTGATCATTTTTATAAATAAGCATTAAATCCCATACCATTCCACCCTTTACAGGTTGAACTTTTCCTCTCCAATAAAGACGACCTGACCCGTCTTGTAATTGATGAATTGTAAATGAGGGAAAATACTTTTTCATTGCTTTAACCTCGGCCTCATATAAATCGGGGTCATTTTGATACCAATAAAATCCCATACTAAGCCTCTTTAAAAGCAAGTTTTCCGTCAGGTACAGATATACTCGCAAGCCCCTCGCTATCAGCTTCTTCTTTAAATTCTACTTCCCCACTAGGAGTCACAACAACACCCTCATTATTTCTTAAAGCTTCTGCTAATGCACGACGACGTTGTGCTACTACATCTGTAGTATTATTGTTTTCATTACTTTGATTATTACTTTCATTTTCCATAATATCTTCACTCCTTTACTAGACAGCAAAATTTCTAATTATTTCTCCATTTTCAGCAATAATTGTAGTTGCATGCCTTAACATTTGATCAGCCTTTTCTTCGCCCTCATCTTTAAGAGTTCTAGCATATGAGTTATTAAATAAAGCACTACCCTCATCGCTAAGAAGTGTATCTAAATCGAAATTTTTAGTCTTTTGACGAATTTCCATATATGCCATAAAATCTGCTAATTGTTGTAATGCTTGCTCTGTTTCCTTAATAGCCTTATTTGCTGAAATTAAATATTTAGTATACGAAATTAATTTTGAAATAGTTTTTATACTACATTGAACAGCAATATATATAAACTTAAAAATTCCCACAATAAAGTTTACAATTGCTTCTCCAACACTACCACCACTTGCTAACTCAAATATACCTTTAAAAATCTCTCCCATAGCAGACGCAATTGGCCTTATAGCAGATAAAAATACTCCACCAATAGCTGCACACATAATAGCCATAATAATCCCGCCATCTGCTCCTAGTAAAATACCTATTATAATTCCAATAATAGTAAGTGCATATTGAAAAGTAATTTTACTAGTATCTTTCTTTAACTTCTTCTCTTGCTCTTTAAACAACTTTTCACAACAATCATAACATAAATATTTAGTGCCCTCATCATCTGTCACAGCACAACTCTCTGCACAATCCTTACAAATATACTTTCCACAATTTGAACAAGTAGCATATGCTTCTTCATCTGGATGCTTAAAACACATCTTAGGAACACTACCATTTTTAGGAGGACTAAAAGTCTTTATTTCATCATCCTCTACTTTCTTTTTCTCTACTTCTTTCTTTCCTTTCATTACTACTCTCCTCTAATTAATCTTCTGTAAAACTTACACTTTGATATTCATCAACCTTTTTAATTAATTCGCCAATATCTTTTGATAAATCTGCCATTTGAATAGCTGCTTCCTTAGCTGTAGAAGCAATTGACACTAAAATTTCTTCAAAAGACTTAGCATGCGCATCATTCCATCCCTCATCTTTAATCTTACTTTTTCTAGTATTTAAATTATTTACCATAACTGATAATACTGAAACAGTCTTATTTAAAGTTTGTTGAATATTACTAAGCGCATCAACATTAACTTGCATCTCTATTTCCTCCTTCTAATTACTCAATATCGTCAACACTTGTAATCTTTTGCTCTTGATATTTCTTAACAATATCTGCTAAATCTGCTATTTTATCACTACATTTATCTAATTTCCCAGTTAAATCAACTAAAGAACAAGCAATAGAAGTCACACTATTTTTAAGTGCTTCATATTGACTATCTTTCCAAGAACTACCATTATTCTCAAGCGTATTATTTAACTTATTAATAACATCAGTTAAACTTGACTTTATAGAAGAATTTAAAGACAATGCATGACTTAAAGCATCTAGTTGTACCATAGCATCAAAACTACCACCACTATTCACAATAATTACTCCTTTCTTTCCTAATTATCGTATAACTTATTATTTTGCGATAATTAAAAGCAATTAAAGTATAACATAAATCGGTAAAAAAATGAATATTTTTTTTTAATATTTTAAAATATACAAACTGGAGGTATTAAAATGAGAAAAAATAAGAATATAACTTATAATAATGTTTTAGAATTTTGGTTAAATAGTAAATCTAATATAAAAGTACAATCTAAATTAAATTATGAAAATTTAATAACAAAGTATATTAATAATACAATTGGATTATTATTAATAACTAAAATTAGTAATGAAGATATAAAGAGTCTTATAAATTCATTAAAAGATAAATTAGCAGCATCTACTTTAAAAAGACTTATTTATATTATAAGAACTAGTTTATCTTATGCTTATAAAAATAATTATACTAGTTATATAGATTTAAATGATATTAAACTTTTAAAGGGAAATAAGACTATGTTTATTTTATCTAAAGAAGAACAAAATACTTTAGAGATATATTTAAAAAATGAAATAAATATTAGAAAAGTTATTATATTATTATGTTTATATACTGGTCTTCGTTTAGGAGAAGTGTGTGGATTAAAATGGGAAGATATTGATTTTAGTAATAAATCTTTAATAATTAAGAGAACTGTTTTAAGAGTTAGAAATGACAAAAATGATAAAACTAAGACTACTTTAATTGAAAGTACGCCTAAGAGTGAATCGTCTTTAAGAATAATTCCGATACCTAACTTTATTATTTTATTATTAAGTAAATTTAAAGATAAAGATAGTTATTATATTTTGTCTAAGAGTGAAAAGTTATATGATCCAAGGTATTTAGAGTCTTTTTATAGAAGAACTTTAGAAAAATGCAATATTAAAAGTAATAAATTTCATACTTTAAGACATACTTTTGCAACTAGGTCTATTGAATCAAAGATGGACATTAAGACTTTAAGTGAGATTTTAGGACATTCTTCTGTTACTATAACTTTAAAATTATATGTTCATCCAACGTATGAAATGAAAAGAGATTCTATTGAGAATTTAGTAGATTTTATGACGGTTTAATTATCGCAAAATAATAAGTTATACGATAATTTTAAAAGGAATATGAGCTTTAATTCATATTCCTTTTTTCTCTATTCAATATCTTCAAGTTCTTCAAGTACTTCTTCTTTATTTAAATTTAAAACATATCTTTTCTTATCTTTAGAAGCATATAACGTATCTTCATCCTTTAAATTAAACACATCATAATACCCATCATCATATAACTTCTTCCCTAATTCTATATTATAAAAACCTACTTTTTTAAAATAATCATCTTCTCTTTCTCTATAATAAGCAATTCCCTTTAAAATACTATCATTATCTAAAGTAAGAATAATATATAATTTATAATCAGTTTCTAAATTTATATCTATTAATTTATCTGTATCATTATTTAATAACTTTAACTTACCATCTTTAATTAAAATATACTTATCATTATCAGAAACAGTCACTACCTCTGCATCCTTTGTTTCAGTTTTTATAGTTTTATAGACCTTATTAGTTTTACAACAATATGTAGTCGGGTCATATGGTCCACCTGTAGAAGTTTGATATATAACAAGTTCATACTCTTCTTTCTCTTTACTTTGCTTTTTAAAGTGCACACAAGTGATAACTATAACAATTATTACTATAATTATAACTAAATAAATTATCTTTTTCTTCTTCATTTACTAACTCTCCTTATATATCATTTCTACTCAATATCTCTGCTGGACGCTTTCTTATAACTCTAAATACTGGAATAAGTCCAAACAACAAATTAAACACAAATACTATTACTAAACTTATTAATATTACAATTACATTTACATTTATAAGACTAGATAATAACGATATTTTTGATAAATTATAAAGTATATAATACATAAGTAATAACCCAGGTATTGAAGCAAAAACTGTTATCGCTAAAATCTCTCCACTAAACATTTTATAAATATCTATTCTCTTAAGTCCTATTGCTCTTAATACACCCACTTCTTTTATTCTTGATAAAAATGAAGCTCTTATAATCAAATATATTTCTATAAGTGACACTACAATAATTATTCCACTAAACACAAGTATAGTAGTTATCATTTCTTTTTGACTTTCTATATATTCTTTCTTTGACACATCATATGAGTCTTGTATATTCTTACCTAAATTTCTAAAATAATCTAATGCTAAACTTTTATCTTTAGTATATATAGAAAACACATCATTATCATTTAACAATTGATACATTATAGTATTTTCATTAACAAAATATAAATCTAAATACTCGTCTGTCTTTGATTTATAATAACCTACTACTTTTAAATTATTTCCATTCACTTTTTCATTTAACAAACTACCTAACTTATATGAATAACTTTCATCCTCACTTATTATTACCTCATAATCATTTAGTGGTAACACCCCACTTACTAATTCATACTTATCTTGTTCTAATTTATAATCTCTAATATTACTTCCATTATCTGCATAATAATAACTTGCTTGATTATTTAATATAGTTATAAATTCACTATCTAATGTATAAATAGATGGACTATTGTTATCAGTTATACCTACTATCTTATATTCTTTTATATCATTACTTAAAGAAACATTTTTATTTAGCAGTTCTTTATAACTCAAATAACCTGCTTGCTTTAAAGACGCCTTAGCCTCTTCATTCTCAAGTATCATTTTATCTATTACTATTTCATTACTATTTTCTGGCATATTACCTAAAATCAAATCATTCTTTTTAATCATTTTAATAGAACTTAATGACCCATTTAAAGTTATTTTCATTTTCTCTGTTTGATAATATTTATTAAGTGGTAAAAATACAGAAACAGTTGAATCAGATGGTATTATATAATTAATATTATCTTCCCTTAAATAATTATTATAATCTTCCACACTCATATTACTATCTTTAAGCATTAAATACTCTTTATTATATTTTATAAAATCTTTATCTTCTATCTTTAAACTAGCAATAATTAATGAAACTGCAAAAATTATAAACATAGAAGAAGCAGTAAAACCTAAAAGCAATATTTTCTTTATAACTGAATAATCTAATATTTTATTAATTCCATACTTAAATAAAGTAAATAAATTATAAATACTTTTATACTTTTGTTTAATATCTTTATTTATTATATTATCAAAATTAAATTCATATTTTTCATAAATATCTTTAGATATTTGCTTATAATTATCATTTACTAACTCTAGCATACTATCTTCATTTATTACTTCTATTTTTTCTTTACCTTTATTCTCAATATATATTAAATTATTTTTAATAACTATATCAATATCTAACTTCTCATTATTTTCATTATAATAATTTATATTTACATTTTTATTATTTAAAGTAACTTTGTTTTTAATATCTTTTAAATAAATTTTATTATCAATTCTATAATCTAAATTCTTATCATGCTTATTTATTCTATCATTAGTTATAACACCATCTTTTAACTCAATTATTCTTGTACTATAAAATTCAGCTAAATCTTTTTCATGAGTTACTAATATTACTAATCTATCTTTACTTATAGATTTAATAATATTCATTACTTCTAAAGTATTTTTTGCATCTAAATTTCCAGTAGGTTCATCCGCGATTATTAACTTTGGATTTTTAACTATTGCTCTTGCTATTCCAACACGTTGTCTCTCTCCACCTGAAAGCATATTAGCATACCTATTTTTATACCTTAACATTCCTACTTTATCTAAACAATATTCTACTCTTTTCTTTATCTCTTTCTTATCTTTAATTCCATTCATTTTTAAAACTATAGAAACATTATCAAAAACACTCATATTTTCTATCAAATTATAGTCTTGAAATATATAACCTATATTTAAACTTCTAAACGCATCTATTTTATTTATGCTCTTTCTTGTTATCTTTTGATTATCTATAAATATTTGTCCAGAATTTACTTTATCAAGTCCACCTATTACATTTAAAAGTGTAGTTTTTCCACTACCAGAAGAACCGAGAAGAGATACTAAACCTTTATCTTCCAGTGTAAGAGTGGTGTTATTTATTACATGTATTTGATTTCTTTTATGTCTATTAAAATATTTATTTACATTTACTAATCTTATCACAATTACACCTCCTCTTTATAAGCATTAATAAGAGTGTTCTTAAATAACTTTCTTCTATATCTTGCACTAGTTAAATAACTCATTAAAGTAATTATTAAATATATTACTATAAAATTCTTTACTGTCAAAAATGTTGATATATTATTTAAGAAAGATATTTTAATTATATTTAATTTTATTAAAGTTACAAGTGATATAAATATAATAAATGTTAAATTTGAAATAGTAAGCATCTCTATATTTAATAAGTTCTTAATTGTCTTCCTACTTGAACCTAACATTCTTATAGTAGACCAATATACATTTCTTGATTTAAGTATAAGTTTTATAACAAAATAAGATATAAAGAATAATACTACTACTAAAAATATTATACATACAAGTGTAACTATTCTTAACATTCTAAGTATTGAATTAGTATCTATTCCATCTAGTACATAAAATGCATCATAGTCTAAACTTCTTAACTCTTCTAATGTATTAGTTATTTCTTTATCATTTTTAACAAACACACTCGCTTGAGTAAACCCGCTTATAAATAACTTTTCATAGTCTTTTGGATTTATATAAATAGCTTCGTCATAATACGCGTTAGGGTCTTCCACATTTAAAAGTGTAGAAATATTATCATAAGTATATTCTCTTTTTACTATTAAATTAATTTCCTTAGTTTCGTCTTTATTTATACTTTTAATATTAATATTTTGATTTAAACAAGTATAATTAGGACAGTTATATGACATATTTAAAGAAATATAAGCCTCCCCTTCATTTACTAAAGGAGAAGATACGATATTATGATAAGTACTATTTTCTTCTACTAAAGTTAATTTTCCACCTACCATATAAGACATATTATTAGTTTTTAAATAAATTTGTTTTGCTATTTCCTCTGCTTGATTATCAGTTACATAAAGAATAGTATCATATAACATATCATCATCAAATATAATTCCAGTTATTTTTATTTTTTTAATTTTGTTAGTATTATAGTCTTTTAAATCATTACCAATATAGTCATTTATCACTACTTCACTACCTATTATAGTATCTTTATAATTATTAAGAGTATAATCATTCTTATTACCTAATATTACTGCTTCATTATCATTTGTTGGGTACTCGCCAATCAAATCGTCATTCTTAAGTAGACTTAGTGGCAAAATATGTCCAAAGAAAAAGTTAGAATCATTATAATAATTAACAGACGTATCATATATTAAATCATTTTTTAATATTTTATCTACATTTTTAACTTTTTCTATTTTCTCATAATCACTAGATGTAAACAAACTTCCATCAGTCTTTTTAAGTATTATTCTTTTATCTATATCAAAAGAACTAAAATAATTACTATACCCACTTCTTGCATTCTCATATTCAATTTGTTTAAAAGCAGCATAAGTTCCACTAACTGCAAGTACTACAAAAATATAGACTAACATCATTAATATAAACTTAGTTTTAATATTAAATGTATTTCTTAAACCTAATCTTATTTTACTAATTAAAGGTGTTTCTTTATAATCATTAGTTTTTACATCTATATCTTCTGTTATATTTTTAATTTTAACATCTTCAGTTATTTTACCATCATGCATAGTTATCTTTCTAGTCACAAACTCTTCTATTTGTTCATAATTATGTGTTACCACTATTACTAATTTATCTTTACTTAACTTATGTAATAGTTTTAATATACTAACTGCACTTTTAGAATCCAAATTTCCAGTAGGTTCGTCAGCTAAAATTATTGGTGTCTCTTTTGCTAAACATCTAGCTATTCCAACACGTTGCTTTTGTCCTCCAGATAATTTTGAAACTTTAGTATTTTTATACTTTGTTAATTCTACTTCCTTAATTATTTCATTTACTTTATCTCTTACTTCACTTCTCTTGTGCCCATTTAAAAGTAAAACTAATTCAATATTTTCATAAACTGTATAACTATTAATTAAATTAAAAGATTGAAATATATTTCCAATATACTTTTTTCTATACTCTTCATACTCTTTCTCTACATAATGGCTTGTTTCTTCGCCATTAATATACATTTCCCCTTCGTCATAAGAATCCAATCCACTTATAACATTTAATAATGTACTTTTCCCACTTCCACTTTCTCCTGTTACAGCTACAAATTCTCCAATATTTAATTCAAGATTTACCTTTGTAATACCTGTAGATATCATTCCCTTAGAATAGTAAAACTTTGATACTTTACTTAACTTTATCATAAAGCCTCCCAACAATTAATTATATTTATTATAGCACATTATTTTATCTATAATTTTTTTAGTGTAAACTGTTTACATGAAAAAAAGCCCTTAATAGGCTTTATGCTTTTTCATTTGGAACTTCATATGAAAAATCAAATAAACGGCACTCTCTTTTTGTATCAGTAATTATACAAACTAACTTATCATCTTCAGGTAATACAGCACCCGCCCCACAAGTTACCTCCATTGGGTCTCCTACCTTACTTAATTTTACATCTTTTTTCTTAAGTCCACTTGCATCACTTAAATTTATTCCATACTTATCATTTGAAACTTGTAAACTTAAAACATTACCATACTCGTCAACCGTAACATTATAATAAAAATTTTCCTTTTCTTCTACGTCCATAGGATTTTTATTTCCATCTTTTCCTACACAAAAAGTTTTTGTATAATCCCCCTCACTTGAACGATATATGTATGTAGTATAAGCATTATTATATAAACTTAACACTTCGTCATAGAAAAGTTGCTTACTTGCACTGTTAAAAGTACCTAGCACATTAGGAACTATTAATAACATTATTATTCCAATAAGCGCGATTACAGCTAAAAGTTCAGTTAACGTAAACCCTTTTTTATTTTTCATACTTTGCTCCTTTAAATCAACTATAGTAACACCATTATTTTGGTTATCTAATTTAAATGATAGAACACTCTTATTACTTCTTAAAAAATTATGTACCTCTTCCTTAAGAGAACCAGTTCCAATACCATGTATTACTATCACTTTATAATTCTTTAACTTTAAATTATCATTTATAAACTCTTCTGTTTTTATTCTTGCTGTCACTCTATCAAATCCATGCAGGTCAATACTAGGAAAAATACTTATAAACGGGTCATCTATTCTTTTCATATATCTTATATACTTCTTCTATTTGTGGAATACTATTTACAACCCCTAGTTCTTTTACTGACAAACCTGCAGCTATATTAGCTATCTTTAAACATTTCTCAAGTGGCAAATTCTTAGTAAGTCCATAAACAAACGCCCCATGGAAAATATCTCCTGCACCTGTTGTATCTTTTGCATGTACCTTAATTCCACTCATCATTTTTATTTTATCTTCTATTTTATAAATACATCCCTTTTCTTCACTAGTTATTATTACTTGACCTTTATAAATATCTATTAAAGTATTTATTACTTCCTTTAAAGTATCAGGGTTCTTATAATCTATTCTTTGCTTTGAAACAACCTCTGCAAATTCTTTTGAACATATTATATAATTTGATATTCTAGCTAAACTCATAGTCTCAGTAGTCGCACTTCCTGCATCTAATACCTTAATCGCATTAGGAAACTTTTGACACGCTTTTAATGCAATATTATAGTGCATACCATCCATTAGTATTATATCAGGAGTAAAATCATAATCACTCATAACTACACCTGAATCATCTATACTACAATTAAATAAAGTTCTTGATGCATTCATTTTATTTATTAACACAAATGTCTTTGTAGTTTCTATATCATTTTTAATCTTAACATACTTAGTATTTACATTTCTTTTTTTCAATTCTTCTAAAATTAAACTAGCATATATGTCTCTTCCTAATACACCCTCGTAATAAACATCAACGCCCCAAGAACCAAGAAGCATACTCTCAGTAAGCGCAGGCCCTCCAGGAGACTCTTCCTTTTTATTTAATCTATATTTTGTATTTTCTTTTGGGAAACTATCTAATATCATACTAATATCATAACTCGCGTGTCCTATACATAGCACTTTCACTCATATCACGTCCCTTACTACTCTTACAATAATTATAGCATACGGCAGACGATGTCCGCAACCTAACATAATAAAAAAATAAGCAAACCTCCTTGAAATAGTTTGCC
>CANQQR010000021.1 GCA_947626035.1 uncultured Bacilli bacterium
TCAATTTTAAGCGTTTTTTTTAATTAATAGTATTATTTATTAAATTGATTAAATTTTAAAAACTGTCCGTAGTTAAGAAACTATTGTATATATAAAAAAATTATGTTAAAATTAAATACATAAGGGAAGCATTCAAGCACTGCTTTAATGTTTACCTATGGTTTGATAAACATTGGATTAATTTCCAGTGTTTTTTAAAACTATCAATAATGCAACTAGTGCGATTACTTCTAGAATTATCACAATAATGTGCTTCAACGCTTTTATAAAAAACTTCTCCGCTTCATTCTGTGAAACCCATTCCATTTATTTAAAAGAAAAGGTAAACACCAAAGGTTACTTAAACGCTCCCCATAGTTCTTTAGACTAACACAAGAATTTACTAAAGTCAAATCTTCCAAAATTGAATTTTGAGCATTAATTTTGTACCAAAATAATACACGTTTATACCAAATAAAATACAAAAATAGTACAAAAGTATAACAAAAAGTATACCAATTTTAAATTTTGGTATAAGAAAAAAATTTAAAAAAAGTTCAACGTACGCATTTTAAAAAAATAATAAAATCTCCGCAAACCCTTATAAATAAAGAGATAGAACGCTTTTACTTTTCAAAAAGTGTTTAAACTGAGAATTTAGTGATACTGATTCATGTGCTAAGTTTAAAAATTATAACTATTATATATAAATAATTGAAGAAATATTACAAATATGTTATTATTTACTCAGAAAATAACATGAAAGGTAAATTATATGGAAAGTAATATTAGAGAAAAACTTATAAATTTATTTAGAAAAGTAATAACATCACTTACTTGCATTTCTAAATTAACTAAAAATGAAGAAATACAGAAACAAACAGATTTTTATATTATGAAATTTATAAAAGATTATGAAATATATAAAAATTCAAAAGATAGTTTTAAAATAAAATTAGATTTTGATGGAATGGAATTAATAGACTTTTGTAATGAATGTTATAGTTTAGTAGAAATAGTTGATTTTGCAGAAGATGTAGAATATGGATTTAAAGAAATAGTTGAATTAATAAATAAAGAAAGAGGGTATAAAAATGAGTGAATCACAAAAAACAGATGGTGGAATTTGGGTAAATATTGGAGGAAAAAAAGACAAAGCACATATTAATATTTATGATAATGATCCTCGCGGAGAACATGAATCTATTCATATAAATTTAGATTATAATGATGGCACTGCTCAAATTGTTGAGACTAACGGAGAAGAAAAAGAAGTTACAGATTGTTCTTGCTTTATAACTACAGCAACTATGAGACACACTAAAGGATTGTTTTATGATAACTGCGAAGAATTAGAAATTTTAAGATGGTTTAGAGATAATTTTGGAAGAATTGAAGACGTTGCACATTATTATAAAACTGCACCGTATATAGTTGAAGCTATAAATAATGAACCTAATTGTAATCAAATATATGAAGAAATCTATGAAAAAGTTATATTAGTATGTGTTAAGTTAATTCAAAAAGGAGATTACAAAACAGCATATAATCTTTATGCAAATAGTACCTTAACACTTGAAGAAAGATTTGCAAGAAATGAGTTAAACCAAAGATTAATAAATATATTAAAATTAAGATTAAATTAATGGAAATTAGTGATGCACTTACTTCAGAAAATTTAAACTATTGTATATATAAAAAAATTATGCTAAAATTAAATACATAAGGGAAGCATTCAAGCACTACTTTAATGTTTACCTATATTGTTGATAAACATTGGATTAATTTCCAGTGTTTTTTAAAACTATCAATAATGCGACTAGTACGATTACTTCTAGAATTATCACAATAATGTGCTTCAACGCTTTTATAAAAAAAACTTCTCCACTTCATTCTGCGAAACCTCTCTTTCCATTTATTTAAAAGAAAAGGTAAACACCAAAGGTTACTTAAACGCTCCCCATAGTTCTTTAGACTAACACAAGAATTTACTAAAGTCAAATCTTCCAAAATTGAATTTTGAGCACAAATTTTGTACCGAAATAATACACATTTATACCAAATAAAATACAAAAATACTATAAAAGTATAACAAAAAGCATACCAATTTTAAATTTTGGCATAAATAAAAAATTACAAAAAAATATGTATAAAAAACCAAATACTGCTTATAATAATAACAGGAAGACATTAATGAGTTAATTAATTCTTCCATTTTATTTTAACTAAAATAAACGGTTTTCATTGACAACACAATAAAAATAATGTATATTTAGTAATAGTTGATGGAGTGATACTCAAGAGGCTGAAGAGGCGCCCCTGCTAAGGGTGTAGGTCGGGTAACTGGCGCGAGAGTTCAAATCTCTCTCACTCCGCCAATAAAGAAATTAACCCAGTTTTTACTGGGTTTTTATATGTTTAGAATACCCCTTAGGCAACTCTAAAACATGCTTAACATTCCGTTTAGGCAAAATAACTTTCCAAGGTTTCACATCTTCATAAACCTTTAAAACCTTAAAATCCTTATCAAGCAAAACAACATCAATATCTTCCCTCATAAAAAAAGTATGAATCCCATTAGTATTTTTAAGAAGCAACCCATAATCAAAATTTTTTTTACCCATAAGACCAAAAAATTTAGAAAAAAAACCATCACTTATAACAATATCTAAATTTTCAATAAATACACCATTTTTCATAGACTAATCTTACCATAGAGAATTGACAAAATAAAGATATTTTTATAAAATTAAAATAGGTGAGAAGTATGAAAAATAAAAGTGGACAAGCCCTTACAGAATATATACTAATAATCGCACTAATAAGCATAATCGCAATAACATTAGTAAACTTATTTGGTGGCTATTTAAAAGATTCAATCACAAAAACAGGCTGTGAACTAGCAGCAGAAGAATATGTAAAAGGAGACAAACCAGGTGAAGGCTATTGTAAATAAAAAAGGATTCACACTAACTGAAGTACTAGTTGTAATAGCATTAATAGGAATATTACTTCTTTTAATCATGCCAAACTTAACAAACTTTTTTAAAGGAGGCATAAATAACACCATGAAAATACAAGAAAACGAACTAAAAGAAGCAGGACTCTTATACCTAGAAGACTTCTGTAAAAACCCACTAAATAATAACATTTGTCCCGCATCAATCCATAGAGAAAACAATCTCACATACTCTGGCTATATAACACTAAGCACCCTAGTAAACAACGACTACATAGAAAACATAACACTAAGAGGCGCTAACTGTAATGGCTGTGTAATATACGAAAACAATAAAGCAAACGCATACATAACTTGTGAAAATGGCGAATACGAAACAAAAAGCAGTGTTGACTATAAAACCACATGTGGCTTATAAAATATGGAGGAAAAAATGAATAAAAAAGGTCAAGCCCTTGTTGAATTTATAATAATTTTACCAGTTGTAATACTTCTCTTCTTTGGCGCAATAGACTTTGGAAGAATAATACTAAGAACAAACGAACTAGAAACGCTAACAAGTGATGTAATTGACCTATACGAAAACGGCAAAACCTATGACGAAATAAATAACTTTTTAAAAGAAACAAACGAAAACAACACACTAGAAGTAAAAAACAAAAACAATAACTACATAGAATTTAACATAAAAAGTAAAATAAACTTCATAACACCAGGCCTTGGAAAAATACTAGGTAATCCTTACGAAGTAAAAGTAAAAAGGGTGGTAAGTTATGAATAACAAAAAAGGTCAAACACTAATACTTTTTATAATATTTTTACCAGTAATACTACTATCTTTCGCACTAATAGTAGACGTAGGACTCATGTATAATGCAAAAATAAAAGGCGAAAACATGATAAAAGAAGCACAAAAAGAAAACATAGATATAAAAAAATACTTTAAAGATAACAACATAGAACTAATTAGCATAAAAGAAGAAAAAACATGCACTAAAGTACACTTCAAAATAAACAGTGTCTTTGGTAGCATAATAGGAAAAACAAACTATGAAATAGAAGCAGATAATTGTTAAAAAAAAGAGGAGAAAAAGGGTATGTCAAAAGAAACAAAAACAATTTGTATTTATGGCGCTAAAGGTGGGGTAGGAAAAACAATACTATCACTAAATCTAGCAGGAATTTCTAAGAGCCTTGGTTACAAAACTTTACTCTTAGACTTCGACATGCATAACGGAGACTTAGACTTAATAATAAATGAAGAAATAAACAAAACAATATATAACCTAGTAGACGATCTAACAAATAACAGATTTAAAAAAATAAGTGACTACACATACAAATATACAGATTTAATAGATGTACTACCAAGCCCAAAAGACCCAAGACAAGGAAACAAAATAAACAGTAGATACATAAACCTAGTACTAGAAAGAGTAAGAACAAACTATGACGTAATAATAATAGACACAAGTAGTGAAATGAGTGAAACAAACATAGTAACACTAGACAATGTAGACAAAATACTATTCGTAATAGATAACTGTGTCTTCACTCTAAAAAACACAAGAAACATATTAACAATATTTAACGACTGTAACATAACTAATTATAAAGTACTACTAAACGAAAGCATAGACTTTAAAACCCCTTACTTTAGCATGCAAGACATCAAAAAAATAATAGGTGCTAACATAGACTACTACCTAAGCAAAAACATGTTTATAAAAGATATATCAAGCTACATTTATGAATGTAAAATACCATCACTAATAAAAGGATTTGATAAAAAATACAAAACCGAATATAACACCATGAAAATGATAATAGAAGATTTAAAAAGAGGTGAAAAAAAGTGAAAAAAACATCCCTAAGTGAAGCATTTGAAATAACAAAAGAAACAAAAGAAATCGAGCCTCTTACAGATTATGAAATATTTAAAGACAAAGAATTACTAGACAAACTAAGAACAAAAATAATAGAAAACCTAATAGACACAGAAATTCCAGAAAACGCTTCACTAAACGAATATATAAATAGAGAAATAGACAAAGTAGCATCTCCTTATGACCTAACCAACCTAGAAAGAAGCCACTTATATAACCTAATAGACACAGAAATAAACGGTTATGGACCACTAACAGAACTACTAAAAGACAAAAACATAACAGAAATAATGGTAAACAGTCCAAACGAAATATACATAGAAATAGATGGCCGCCTAATAAAAGACGAAAGCGTATCATTTATTAACGACGAACACATAATTAGAACAATACAACGTATGATACAACCTCTTGGAAGAACAATAGACGCAAGTAGTCCAATGGTAGACTCAAGACTAAAAGATGGCTCAAGAATAAACGCTGTAATCCCACCTCTTAGCCTAAAAGGCCCAATAATAACAATAAGAAAATTTAAAGAATCAGCAAGCACAATTGACGACTTAATAAGAATGGGTACCATGACCCCTTACATGGCACGTTTCCTAGAAGCATGTGTACTAGGAAGACTAAACATGATAGTCTGTGGTGGAACAGGAAGTGGTAAAACAACACTACTAAACATATTAAGTAGCTTTATAAGTGACCACGAAAGAATAGTAACAATAGAAGACGCAGCAGAACTAAGACTAATGCAAGAACACGTAATACCACTAGAAACACGTGTAATGAACTATGATAGAGACGGAGAAATAACAATAAGAGACCTAGTAATAAACAGTCTTCGTATGCGTCCAGACAGAATAATCGTAGGCGAAGTCCGTGGAAAAGAAGCATTCGACATGTTACAAGCAATGAACACAGGTCACGACGGTTCCCTTACAACAATGCACGCAAATGGACCAGCTGACGCACTAAACCGTCTAGAAACAATGGTATTAATGAGTGGCCTAGACATCCCAATAAAAGCAATAAGAGAATACATATTTAACGCAATAGACCTAGTAATAAATATAGAAAGACTAAACGATGGAAGAAGAAAAGTAGTATCAATAAGTGAACTAGAAAAAATAGAAGACGGTAGCATAGTACTAAAAGACATATTCGTCTTTAAACAAGATGGCCTAACTGAAAGTGGACAAGTAAACGGAGAATATGTAAGATATGACTTTATTCCAAAAGTACTAAACAAACTAAAATCAAAAGGAATAACAGACATAGACTACATCTTTGAAAGTCCAGGAGGTAAGAAAAATGGAACAAGGCGTAATCGTTGAAATACTAATACTACAAATAATAGTAATAACTCTTCTAATAATAACAATACTATTTATAATAAAAGCAAGACACAACATAAGTCTAGAAAAAAAATTTAGCAAATACACAATCTCGCCACTAAACACCAAAGAACTATCAATATTTGATAAACTACTAATAAAAATAAACAAACTAATAAAACAAACATCAAATGTACTATCAAAAATAACAATACTAAATAAATACGCAAAAAACTATGAAAAACACATAACATATGACCAACTAGAAACAAGAAAAGGCATAGACTACATATCAATGAAATTCCTAATAGGATTAATAACTGTAATACTTTTTCTAATAACACAAATGTTTCAATATAACAAAATATCACTACTAGGAATAATAATATCATTTATACTAGGCTTCTTTATACTAGACATATTCGTTCATATCGAATATAAAAAGAAAAGAAAAGAAATAAGTGACGACTTACTAAAAGCAATAATAATCATGAATAACTCATTTAAAAGTGGTATGAGCATAATGCAAGCAATAGAAATAGTAAAAAATGAACTAACAGGCGCAATAGGAGACGAATTTAAAAAAATATACCTAGACATGTCCTATGGTCTAACAATAGAAACAGTATTTGATAGATTCTATAACCGTGTAAAACTAGAAGACGCTAAATTCATAACAACATCACTAACACTACTAAACAAAACAGGTGGAAACATAGTAAAAGTATTTAAAAGTATAGAAAGAGAATTCTTTGACAAAAAGAAACTAAACGACGAACTAAAAACAGTAACAGCAAGCAGTACATTCGTCTACAAATTATTACTAATAATACCATTTATAATATGTACTCTAATATTTATACTAAATCCAAGTTACTTTAATCCATTAATAAAAACACAGCTAGGTATAATGATAATTTTCTTACTATTATTACTTTATACCCTATATGGATTTATAGTAAAAAAAATAATGAGGATTGATATATTATGAATAATAGATTTATAGAAAAAATATATACAAAAAAAAGCATAGAAAAAATAAAAAGAAAAATCGCACTACTAGGAATATATAACAAAATAGAATGGGTAGACTTCATGAACACACGCCTAATACTAAGCCTAATAATATTCTTTATAACATTTCTTATAAGTCCTTATGCTTTTATCTTAAGCCCACTAATCACAATAGCTTTTTATGTAGGAATGGAACTAATAGTACTTGACTATAGAATTAAAATAAGAACTTCAAAACTAAACTATGAAGCACTATTCTTTTTTGAAGTCCTAACACTTTCACTAGAAACTGGAAGAAACCTAAAAAATGCTTTAGAACTAACCGTAAAAAACATAGATAGTGAACTATCTCACGAATTTAAATACACACTAGACACAATAGAATATGGTAAAACCCTAACAGAAGCACTAACCGACATGAAAAAAAGAATACCAAGTGACACAATCAACAATGTAATACTAAACATAACTCACTCTAACGTATTTGGTAGTGAAATAATAGAAACACTATATAACCAAGTAGACTACATAAGAGAAAAACAACTTTATGAAGCAAAAACAAAAATAGCAAAAATGCCAATAAAAATAAGCATAGTATCAGTAATATTCTTTATACCAATAATATTATTACTAATACTAAGCCCTGTATTAATAAATTTAATAAGCTAAAGGAGTACATATGATAGAACTAATAAACGTAAACAAAACATACAAACCCAAAAAAGGATTACCCACACCTGCACTAAAAGACATAAACCTAACACTTCCATCAACTGGGCTTGTCTTTTTAATAGGAAAAAGTGGAAGTGGAAAATCAACACTTCTAAATTTACTAGGTTGCTTAGACACCCCAACAAGCGGCAAAATAGTCTTAAATGGAAAAGTACTAAACAAATTAAAAGGTAAAAAACTAGATGCATACAGAAACACTTACATGGGCTTTGTCTTCCAAGACTATAACTTACTAGAATCGCTAAATGTAAAAAAAAATCTAGAAATCTCTCTAGCACTTCAAAAGAAAAAAATAACCCACCAAGAATTACAAGAAGCACTAGAAAAAATAGAACTAAAAAGACTAGAAAACAGAAAAGTAAATGAATTATCAGGAGGACAAAAACAAAGAATAGCCATACTTCGTGCATTAATAAAAAATCCAAGAATATTATTATGTGACGAACCTACTGGAAACCTAGACTCAGTAACAAGCGAGCAAATATTTAACCTACTAAAAAACATCTCAAAAGATAAACTAGTAATAGTAGTATCACATGACATAGAATTCGCGCGTCTTTATGCAGATAGAATAATAGAAATAAAAGATGGTAGTATAGTAGGAGACCAAATAATAAACAAAATTGAAAATGAAAAAGAAGACCTAACCCTAATAAAATCAAGACTAACTTTCATAAAATCAATACCATTCGCACTAGCAAATCTAAAGAAAAGAAAAATAAGACTATTAATTACCACATTCTTAATAACAATAACACTATCTATATTTGGCTTTACCCATCTCTTAACAAACTTTAATGTCACAAAATCACATGCAGAAACAATGGTAAGAGAAAACACTACAGAAGTAGAAATAAAAAAAACAATACCAGGTAAAAAACTATCAGAAACAAATTCATTACTCTCATTTACAGAAGAAGAACTAAAAGAAGTAACCGATAAACTAAACTCAAAATACACTTTATCTAGTCGTGCAATATCAGGAGATACAATATTAAGGTTCAATTTTTCAGTAGAACATAATATACCTTTCTATTATGACATTAGACCAGATATAGTAAACTTTATTCTATATGACGAGTCTGAATTAAACAAACTAAAAATAATAGGAACAATTCCACAAAATCCAAATGAAGTAATAATAAATAAACTACTAGCAGACAAAATCATTTATAGTGGTATAGACGTATATGCTAAAGATAAATATGGTAACGATATATCAGAATTATATAAACCATCTTCATATGAAGAACTAATAAATTCAAAACATAAAATAGTAGTAGAAGACACATATCTTATAATAACTGGTATATTAGACGAAGACATGTCAAAATATGATATACTAAAAGAAACACTAGCTAATGAACTATACATAAATTCAACACCACTTTCCGAAGAATTTGAAAACATATACGAATCCAAAATAAACAACGTAATAGTAAAAAAAGACTTTTTTGATACATTCATAAGTAGTCCTAACACAGATATTGAAAGAGATTACTTTAAAACAAAAGGTTATGTTGACGACTTAGTAACATACAACATCGGACTTTCTTACATAACAAAAGAATATAATGACTATTTTAAAAAAATCAGTGGAAGTGAAATAACCTATTTTGATGGAACAGAATATAAACATTATACAGAACTAAAAGATAATGAAATAGTTTTAAGCATATATCAACTATATGTATCTTTATTAAAAGAGGAAGAACCAAATACAAGTTCCTATATAGACGAATTAAGAAAAGAATATGAATACAAAGTAAAATTAAGAGAACAACAAATAGAAGAAGAACTAAAAAAGCAAGAAGAAGACGAAACATACATTCCAGTATACCCTCCAGAAATACCTGTTCCAGATTATTTCAAACTAATTAGAGAATATGTAGAACAAGACATAGTATCAAAAAATATAATAGGAAAAGAAATGACTATAGAAATAGTAGACGATACACTAAGAGTCCAAGACGAAAGAACAGTAACAAAGAAGTTTATCATAGCTGGTATAAATTTAGAAGCTTTTACATTCGTAAATAAATCTAATATAGAAGAATATACTAATGATAATAATGAAATATATAAAATAACACTAAACGAAACAAACGAAAAAGAATTAGAAAAAATATTTAATACATTTCCTCAAAAAAATGCTAAATATATATCTAAAACCATCTACACTACAAGCATAAACAACCTAACAAAAACAGTAAAACAAATATCTAAAATTGCTATATATGTATCAATAGGCTTCTTAATATTTACAATAATATTAACAATGAACTTCATAATCACAAGCATAAACACAAATAAAAAAGAAATAGGTATACTAAAGTCTCTTGGTGCAAGAACAAAAGATATTTATAAAATATACTATCTAGAAAGCTTCTTAATAGGAATAATATCTTGCATAATATCAAGTATAATCTGTTATATATCAGTAATATTTGCAAACGAACTAATATCTAAAGACTTATTCTTTAAAATAAAACCTATAATATTTGATATAAAAATAATTTTATATACATTTATAATAATGATAATAATAACAATAATTTCGTCAATACTTCCAATATTTAAAATCTCAAAAACAAAACCAGTTGAAAGTATTTACTCAAAATAACTGAAAAAGCGCTCATGCGTTTTTTTCTTTTCACAAAATAAAAAAAATACTTGCACAACAAATGTTTGTATGCTATAATGAAAACATGAAAAGACTTAAAAACATACATTAAGTCTGTAATAATAAGCAAAATAAATAATAAGGTGGTAATTATGTTAAATGTAAAAACAGACTCAAGAAAAATAAAACCAAATGACACATTCGTAGCAGTAAAATGTGCAATAAATGATGGACATGCATACATAGGTAGTGCGATAGAAAAAGGTGCTACTAATATAGTAATAAATAAAAGTTATGGTTTAGATAAAGAAATAGAAAAAAAAGTAAAAGTAACAAGAGTAGAAGACACAAGAAAATATCTAGAAACTTACTTAAAAGAAAACTATAGTAAAGAAATGGAAAAAATGACTATAATAGGTATAACAGGAACAAATGGTAAAACAACAAGTGCTTATTTACTTTATTCACTATTAAATAGTTTAAATATAAAATGTGCATACATAGGCACAATTGGGTATTATCTAGATAAAAAAGTTTCAAACTTACCAAACACAAGTCCAGACATATGTGACCTATATGACCTAATAATAAATGCAAAAGATAATGGCTATAACACTGTAGTACTAGAAGCAAGTAGCGAGGGATTAATAAATAATCGCTTGGAGGGTATACCATTTGACTACTGTATCTTTACAAACCTAACAAGAGATCACTTAAATGTCCATAAAACAATGGAAAATTATAGAAAAGCAAAAGAATTACTATTTGAAAAATTAAAACCAACTGGAAAGAGAATAGTAAATATAGACGATAAATATAGTGAGTACTTTATAAAAGAAAACACAATAACTTATGGTAAAAAAGAAAGTGACTATCAAATACTAAACTACAAAATAGAAAATCAAAACACAATAATAAACTTAAAAATAAATAATAAAGAAGTCACAATCGAAAGTCCATTATTAGGAGAACACAACATATATAATCTATTGTGTGCTATGATAGTAGTATTAAATCTAAAAATAGACTTAGATATACTAAAAGAAAAAATAAAAGAAATCTCATGTCCTCCAGGAAGAATGGACACTATAAAATGGAATGGTAACAACATAATAATAGACTATGCTCACACACCAGATGCACTAGAAAGAATAATAAAAGTAGCAAAAGAAGTAACAAAAGGAAAAGTATATACAATATTTGGATGTACTGGAGATAGAGATAGAACAAAAAGACCAATTATGATGAAGTTAGCATCTACTTTATCAGATGAAGTAGTAATAACAAATGACGACCCACATAACGAAGACCCAAATGAAATACTAAAAGACATATTAAAAGGAAATAAAAACACAAATTACATAGTAGAACTAGATAGAAAAAAAGCAATAGAAAAAGGAATTAGCATGTTAAAAAGAGCGGACACACTTCTAATACTAGGAAAAGGACATGAAGAAGTAATGATAATAAAAAATGAAAGAGTACCATTTAATGATAAAAAAGTAGTAGAAGAAGTACTAAAAACACAAAATAACTGTGCTTAACTTACATTACTTGAAAATGTGTAAATAAAGTGTTATAATCATAACAAGAAAGCGAAGGGAGGTAAGAAAAATGACTTATGTTGAAGTAAAGAACGGAAACATCGAGAGTGCTTTAAAGAGATTTAAACTAAAAGTACAACGTAGCGGTATCCCTTCTGAAATGAAAAAAAGAAAAGAATATTCAAAACCTGGAGTAGTAAGACGTGAAGCAAAAAAAGAAGCGATAAAGAATGCTAGAAGAAACAACAGAAGAAATAATAGAAATTATTAATAGAAAGTTGGTAATAATATGACTCTTTATGAACAAATAACTTCTGATATGAAAGAAGCAATGAAAAATCATGATAAAGAAAGACTTAGTACAATAAGACTACTAAAAAGCGCTATTGATTTATACAAAATAAATAACAAAATGGACCGTGCTAATGTAGAAGACGATGTAGTAATTGAAGTAGCAAGTAAACAAATAAAAACACACAAAGCAAGTATACAAGAATTTAGCCGTGCTAATAGACAAGATTTAGTAGATGGACTAAAAAAAGAAATAGAAGTAATAAGTAAATACTTACCAGAAGAACTTTCTAAAGAAGAAATCGAAAAAGAAATAAATGCTATTTTTGATATAATAAAACCTACTGGAAAAAAAGACATGGGTAAAATAATGAAAGAAGTTAGTACAAAACTAAAAGGAAGAGCTGACATGTCTTTAGTAAGTGAAATAGTAAATAGTAAATTAGATGCTTAAAAAAGCATCTTTTTTCATATAATTACTAGGTGATATAAGTGTTAAATAATTTAAAAACATACCTTAACAAAGAAGACTATAGACTTAGCATAATACCAAATGGAATTCATGTACTATCATACACAAAAATATTAGATATATGCGACAAAACACTAAAAATAAATCTAGGAAACAAACAAATAAACCTATATGGAGAAAATCTAACCATGAGTAGACTTGATAAAAATGAACTACTAATAAAAGGAAAAATAAACAAAATAGAAATAAATGAAAAGTGACAAAATATTAATTTCCATAAAAGCTAGTTACCTAGAACTAACAAAATATCTAATAAAAAATAACATATTTTTTGATAACCTAAAAATAAAAAATAACACTATAACACTAAAAATAAATAGTATAGATTTAGAATTAATAGAAAAAGAATATAAAAATATAAAAATAATAAAAGTATATGGAATAAAAGGACTACTAAAATATCTAAAAAAACATTACATACTAATAATCTCATTCCTAATTTCTTACATACTACTATTAGTACTATCTAACGTAATATTTGATATAGAAATAATAACAAACAACAAAGACTTAAAAGAAGTAATAACCTTATACCTAAAAGAAAATGGAATAGAAAAATATAAATTTATGAAATCATACAAAAAAATAAATGAAATAAAAAAAGAAATATTAGAAGAAAACAAAACCACACTAGAATGGATTGAAATAGAAAAAATAGGAACAAAATACAAAATAGAACTAACAGAAAGAGTAATAACAGATAAAAAAGCTGAATCCTCTCCTAAAGATATCGTAGCAAGTAAAGATGCACTAATAAAATACATGGTAGTAAGTAAAGGTACAGTAGTAAAAGAAGTAAATGAATTAGTAAAAAAAGGGGAAGTAATAATAAGCGGTTTAATAAAAAACAATGAAACAGTAGTAGACAAAGTAGAAGCAAACGGAGAAGTCTATGGCGAGGTATGGTACACAGTAAACACAGTAGTACCCCTAACACATGTAGACTACGAAAAAACAGGCAAAGTAATAAACCACATATACATGAACATATTTGGAAAAAAAATAACACTACTAGGCCACTACCCAACAAAAATGTCAATGAACAAAGAAACCACCATAATAAATAAACCATACCTATTCTTTACAATAGTAAAAGAAGAAAAAGAACTATATAACTATAACACTAAGAAACTAACAAAAGAAGAAGCAAAAGAAGAGGGAATAAAAAGAAGTGACGAAAGCATAAAAAGAAAATTAAATAATAACGAATATATAATAGATAAAAAAGTTTTGAAAAATAAAGTATATAGTAGTAAAATAGAAATAGAAATATTTTATAGAGTTTATGAAAACATAGCAGAACAAGAAGAACTAATAGAAGAAGAAATAAAAGGAGAATAAAAATGGTAACAGAAGCTTTTTTTGACTTATTAGAAACAACCTGGCCTACACTAGTAATATTCTTAGTAATCATAATAATACTAAGAATATATAACCTAAAATCAGGTGGAAAAAAATTAATACTACATGAAGAACTACTACAACTCATGTTCGTAACATACATACTTTTACTATTCGAACTAGTAACAAGTAAAGACGTATACATAGGAGGAACAAACTTAATACCATTTAGAGAAATGTTTAGATACCCAATAGGAAGTGAAAACTTCTATAGACAAGTTGTAGGAAACATAATACTATTTGTTCCCTTTGGCTTCTTTGCAACATACTACACAAAAATAAACAAAATAAGAAATATTTCCTTTATGACATTTCTTGTAAGTTTAACAATAGAAATAGTTCAAAAATTTATAGGAAGAAGTTTTGACATCGACGACATACTATTAAACCTAATAGGCGGAATATGTGGTTTCCTAATCTATGTCGCACTTGATGCAATAAGAAAAAAACTACCAAGCATATTCCAAAAAGATGGATTTTATAGTTTCTTGTCATTACTAGTAATAGTACTATTTATATTGTACTTACTTGGATTTATAAGGATTTAGTGATAATATGAATTATTTAATAACAAATTTAACAAATGAAAAAATAGAAGAAAAAATAATAGAAGACGTAATAAAAGGAACTGCTAAATATTTAAACATTAAAAACAAACTAGTAGAAATAATACTAGTAGACAACAAAAAAATACATGAAATAAACAAAACATATAGACATATTGATAAAGAAACAGACGTAATAAGTTTTGCATTTTATGACGACACAGTAAGTAACTTTGAAGAAAACTTAGGAGAAATATACATAAGCGTAGAAAAAGCCCATGAACAAAGTGAAGAATATAACCATAGTTTTAAAAGAGAACTATCTTTTTTAACTGTACATGGCCTTTTACACTTACTTGGCTACGATCACATGAAAAAAGAAGACGAAGAAATAATGTTCAATTTACAAAACGAAATATTAAAAAGTATAGGAGTAGAAAGATAATGAAAGAAAAATTAATAAAGCTAATAAAAAACAGTTATGCGCCTTACTCAAAAGCACACTTTGCATGCATAGTAGAAACAAAAAACGGTAACTTTTACGAAGGTGTAAACATAGAAAACGCAAGCTTTGGCGCGACCATATGTGCTGAAAGAAATGCAATCAACAATGCAATAAGCCATGGCGAAAGAGAATTTGCATCCCTTTACCTAATGACAGACTTACCACACATCGCATACCCATGTAACCTATGTAAACAAACAATGCTAGAATTTTTTGATAACAATGTTTTATTTAATATAATGACAACCTCTGGAGAAAGCCAAATACTAACATTTGATGAACTACTAAAAACAACATTTACTAAGGAAGATTTAAAATGAAAAGTGGATTTATAAGCATAATAGGTAGACCAAACGTAGGAAAAAGTAGTTTATTAAATAAAATAGTAGGAGAAAAAATAGCAATAATAAGTGAAAAATCTGGAACAACAAGAAACCTAATACAAGGTATATACAACAAAGAAGATGTACAAATGATATTCGTAGACACACCAGGCATCCATAAACCAATAAACAAACTTGGTAACAAACTAAACAACATGGCTTACTATAGTATTGACGACGTAGATGCAATTGTGCTAGTAATGGATGCGAGTACTTCTCTAGGCCGTGGAGACTTATACGTAATAGACAAACTAAAAGTAGTAGAAAAACCTGTACTACTAGCGCTTAACAAAATAGACAAACTAACAAACGAAGAAATACTAAAAAAAATAACAGAAGTAAAAGACCTATACAGTTTTGCAGAAATAATTCCCATAAGCGCACTAAAAAATGATAACATAGATAGACTACTAAGCATATTAGAAACATACCTAACAGACAACGTAAAATATTTTGAAAATGGAGAAATAACAACAAGCAGTCTAGAATTTAGACTTTGTGAAATAGTAAGAGAAAAAATAATGGAACTGACAGGAGAAGAAGTTCCACACTCAGTAACATGCCTATTAAACGACCTAACAGAAGACGACAAAACTATAAATGTTTATATAGACATAATAGTAGATAGAGAAGCACTAAAGAAAATAATAATAGGAAAAAAAGGAATAATGCTAAAAGAAATAGGAACAAAAGCAAGAACTGACATGGAAGCATTACTAAACAAACAAGTATACTTAGAATTATACGTAAAAACAATAAAAAAATGGAGAGACAAAGAAAAATATCTAAATAATCTTGGATTTAATGAATTTTAATGAATAAAAAACTAATAACTATCACAATATATAATAGGTGATAAAATATGAGTAAATCAAAATTATGGGAAAAATTTAAAGAAACAGGAAAAATAGAAGATTATTTAGAATACAAGAAAGGTAGCAGTAAAAGATAAAAATGGAAATAATAAGCATAGAAGGAATAGTAGTTAACACTCTAAAATATGGAGAATCATCAAAAATATTACACATACTAACTAAAGATAAAGGTTTGCTTAGTGTAATATCTAAAGGCGCGCTAAAAGAAAAAAGCAAATTAAGAGTAGTTTCTAGTTTATTTACCTATGCTATTTTTCATATTTACTATAAAGAAGACAAAATGTGTACCTTCATAAGTGCAGATGTAATAAACTATTTTTTAAACATAAAAAGTGACATCGTAAAACTAGGTTACTTAACATACCTAACAGACCTAACAAAAAACGTATACAAACAACATAACGATCCGCTTATATATGACATATTCATAAATGGAATATTAAAAATAGAAGAGGGGTACAACGAAATAGTAATAACAAACATAATAGAAATAAAATACTTGAGTTTTTTAGGGGTAGGATTATATTTAGACGGATGTGTAGTATGTGGTCTTCCTAACATAGTAGGCATCTCTCTTACAAAAGGAGGATACGTATGCGCACGCCATAAAACAAATGAACCTGAATATGACATAAAAGTACTAAAAATGCTAAAAGCATACTACTATGTAGACTTAAACAAAATAACAAAACTAGAAATAAAACCATACATAATAGAAGCAATAAATACATTCTTAAACACATACTATAAAGAATATACTGGGCTATATCTAAAATCAAAAAATTTTATAAGTAACATAAAAAGTAGTTAACTCAAGGTAAAAGAGTTAACTACTCTTCTTTAGTGAGTTCATCCATACTAACCTCGAGAACTGTAGCAATTTTATATAAAGTTTCAACTGAGAAACCTGACTTACCACCACTAGTTTCAATTCTCCTAATAAAATCATAAGATAACTCTGTATAAAGAGCAAGTTGCTCTTGAGTATAACCTCTAGCTTTTCTATATTTCCTTATATTAGAAGAAATAATTCTCTTGATATTCGGATTAAAATCATAAAACTTTTCTTTTATCATTTTTAGCCCCACCTAGATAGCAATATAACATTACTTTAAGAAAAGCTTCGTGACCCAGAAATACCAGTTTTACGGGAAAAATAAGCTCTCATAACTGGTATTAACCATACCATATTTAAGGTCTGTAAGGACCAGTTTACTCTTATTACTTAAACTAACTATTACCGCGTCTTTGAAAAAGCCCGTAAATACGCGGTTTTTAGGCAAAATTTATCAAAAAAATAATGAAAATAACACCAAAAATTACAACTTAAGCATAATTAATAAACAAACATAAAATATCAAAAATATAAAGTGAGTAACTGAATAGATTACCATTATATTTTTTTTAAAATTATCAAAATAAAAAAACACCTATATTAATAAAACAAATAATTAATCCCGTAACTATGGGGTATAAAAGGCTTCTTCCACTAACACACACTTTAATTTTCTTGATTAATAAGAGTTAAAATAATATAATTTAAACAGAGGCTAGTTATGAAAAAAGATAGAATTGAACTATTTATGAAAATTTTTATAATAAGTGACTTAATAGGCTTATCTTTAATAATATGTAGTAAAGCAGCACTAATTTTATTATTTGTAGCAAAAGACTATGAAACTTTTAATGTAATAAACAAACTAAATCCATTCATTAATGTTTTTTCTTACATATGTATTGGTGTTACTGTTTTACTATTGTTTATTAAAATATTTTTACTAAAACTTAACGAAGAAAAAGAAGAAGTTAACTCTCTTTTAGTAAACACTAATATAGAAGAAAGCCTTATTAACTCACAATTTATATTAAATTTAGAAAATGAAACTACTAAACTATATATTAAAAAAGATAATAATAAATTATATATAGTCCTATTTTCTAGTAAGGCCTTTGATAAAGACATACTTAATAAATACTTTAATAATCACACTAACGAAATAAATACTGAACCTTTAATTTTAAACATAATCCATGGCAAAAATGATAAAAAAATAAAAGAAAAATTAAAAAGTAAAAGTAATAATATTTTAAATGTTATCTATGAAAAAGAAACGAGCAGTATCTATTATCTTAAAAATATAAAGAAAGACGGAATGCTAGAAAAAAGCATAATGTTAGAAGTTTTAAAAAAGATAATTGATATAGATATAAAAAGTTGATATAATTTCTTTAGGAGAAAGATGTTTATGTTTAATGAAAATGAAATTAAAACTAAAATGGACAAAGCTATCGAAGCTTTAGAAAGTAAGTTCACTACTGTAAGGGCTGGAAGAGCAAACCCTAATATTTTAAATGGAGTAATGGTATCATACTATGGAAGCATGACACCTATACAGTCACTAGCAACAATAAGTGTTCCAGAAGCAAGACAACTTGTAATCAAACCTTTTGATAAAAGTACACTTAAAGATTTAGAAAAAGCAATTTATGAAGCAAATCTAGGACTAAACCCTACTAATAATGGAGAAATTCTTATAATAACCATACCTGAACTAACAGAAGAAACAAGAAAAAACTATGTAAAACAAGTTAAAGATATGGCAGAAGAAGCAAGAATCCAATTAAGAAATATTAGACAAGACGCAAATAATGCAATAAAAAAACAAGAATTAAGTGAAGACATAGAAAAAGATTACCTAGACCGTGTACAAAAATTAATAAACAAATACAACACAGTAGTAGAAGAAAAGTTCAAAGAAAAAGAACAAGAACTTCTTAGCATATAAGCCCTTGAAAAAATGTAAATATTTTGTTAGAATATATTTGTCTTTATGAAGATTAGTAGTATATATTTTGTCTTACTAGAGAATTAGTGGTAGGTGGAAACTAATAGCAAATATATATGAAATTTCACTTCAATAATTAAAGAAACGTAATATTAGGCGTTAACTAAAAAAGAGCATAATACTTTATGAATTAAGGTGGTACCGCTGATAAGTCAGTCCTTAAAACATAAAGTTTTTATTTTAGGAGACTCTTATAATAAAAACTAGATAAGTCAAGTTATACAAAATTTGATAAAATATAATCTAGGAGGAATAAGTT
>CANQQR010000022.1 GCA_947626035.1 uncultured Bacilli bacterium
AAAAAAGACTAAATTACTAAATTTTAGTTTATTTTGTCATGCCTTTTTTCTGTTTAGCTGTGAATAGTAACAAAAAATTGTTGCTTTTTTTGTCATTTAGAATTATCATATATATGTCTTTTTTAAGACATTTAGAATTATCGAAAGAGAAAATGTTGCTTTCTCTTTCATTTTTTATGTCTTAAAAAATTCCTTTCTTTAAAATTTGCACTTTATTTTATAATTTTCTTTATATAAAGTCAAATTTATTTGATGAAAATTTATTATTTTAAGTTAAATTAAATTTTTAATGTATATTCTCATACCAAAATTTAAAATTGGTATGCTTTTTGTTATACTTTTGTGTTATTTTTGTATTTTATTTGGTATAATTGTATATTATTTCGGTACAAAATTTGTGTTCAAAATTCAATTTTGGAAAATTTGACTTTAGTAAATACTTGTGTTAGTCTAAAGAACTATGGGGAGCGTTTAAGTAACCTTTGGTGTTTACCTTTTCTTTTAAATAAATGGAAAGAGAGGTTTTATACATGAAATGGAAAAGCTTTATTATTAAGGCGTTGACACGGATTTGTGTAATATTGATTGAAGTAATAATTATTATTATTTTGATAATGAAAAACACTGGACTTTAGTTCCAATGTTTACAACCTTTTAAAGGGTAAACATTAAAGCAATGCTTGAATGCTTCCCTCATGTATTTAATTTTAACATAAATTTTTTATATATACAATAGTTTTAATTTTCTGCTAATGCACATCACTAAACTCTTTTACTGTATATGGATGCTCTGCTGAACCATCCCCACAAATTCTACACAAGACTTTAGTGAAATTTTATAATGCTTTCCCCTCTTCTAATAATTCCTCTTCTATCTCTAAAAGTCTATTATACTTTGCAAGTCTCTCTCCTCTTGTAACACTTCCACTCTTCATAAAAGGTATATTTAAAGCAACTGCTAAATCTGCTATAAAAGAATCAATTGTGTCACCACTTCTATGACTCACTATAGTAGCATATCTATTTTGTTTAGCAAAAACTATAGTTTCTAAAGTTTCATAAACAGTTCCAATTTGATTAGGCTTAATAATAACTGCATTACATAATCCATTCTCTACACCTAATTTAAGTATCTTCTTATTAGTAACAAACAAATCGTCTCCAACAATACTTATTTTCTTACCTAAAGTATCAGTAATCAATTTAAATCCCTCATAATCCTCTTCGTCAAAAGGATCCTCAATACTAATAATTGGGTACTTTCCTGCTATAGTTATATAATAATTAAGTAACTCTTCCCTACTTAAATTACTATTATCTATATTATAAGTATCACTTTGTTTATTATAAAAACTTGACGCAGCTACATCCAAAGCAATAAAAATATTTCTTCCTGGAATATAACCAGCTGTTTCAATAGACTTAACAATAAGTTGTAAAGCTTCTTCATTATTAGCTAAATCAGGTGCAAAACCACCCTCATCTCCTACAGAAACTGCAAGACCTTTATCTAAAAGTAACTCTTTTAAACTATTAAAAACTTCACTAGCAGCTCTTAAAGAATCTTTAAATGTATCAAATTTAGGTACAATCATAAACTCTTGAATATCTAAATTATTAGAAGCATGTTTTCCACCATTTAAAATATTAAACATACAAAATGGAAGCCTTACATCCCTTTTATTTAAATACCTATACACACTCTTCCCATCATCTAAAGCAGCAGCCTTTAAACAAGCAACACTAACACCCAAAATAGCATTAGCGCCTAGCCTACTCTTATTAGGTGTCCCATCAAGCGCTATCATAATCTCATCAATACTCTTTTGACTACTTACCTCTTCATTAAGTAATCTACTTCTAATAATCGTATTAACATTTTTTACAGCAGTTAAAACACCTTTACCACCATACCTACTATCATTATCTCTTAACTCAAGAGCCTCTCTTTTACCAGTAGAAGCACCACTTGGCACACTAAAAACACCTACATTCCCTTTTTCAGTAAAAACCTTAACTTCAACTGTAGGGTTACCCCTTGAATCTAAAATTTCACGAGCTTTAATATCTATAATTTTACTCATAGCATCACCTCAAAATATACTTTAATTATACTATATTTTTACATAAAAACATACTTAAATATTTAAAATGCTTTCAAATAACATAATAATTCTACTTACAATATTCTTTTTATTTTCACTTCTAGTTCCATTAATTGACTTAAACACATCTACATAATATCTATCATTATCTGCGTCATATATTGAAACATAAATTTCATTATCATTATCACTCTCTGTTTTAATCCTACCAGTTATACCAATTCCATAATTAGAACTAGTAAACTCACTAATACTTTTAGCCATACTTTTAGCAGTCTCTATACTATATACCCCATACTCATTAATTATGCTTGATATTACCCCCATTTTAACCTTAAACTCAGTTGAATAAGTAACAGCACTAAACTTTAAAACTTCACTTGAACCACTAATATTAGTAATTTCATTAGTAACAGCACCACCAGTACAAGACTCCATCACTGACACACTTTTATTTAATTCCTTTAATCTATTAACTATTCTTTCCATATCTTTCCTCTTAAAATTTATTCTTAGATACATTTATTATAACAAAAATTTAAACAGAAAAAAAGCACTTGCTAATTTGCTTGTGCTTCTTCTTTATTTTCAGACATAAATGTTTCTTCAAGTACTTCACTAGGATCATCATCTAGAAATTCTTTTTCTAGAATTAATTCTATATTAGAATATTGTTTAGCACCTGTACCAGCAGGAATAAGTTTACCTAAAATAACATTCTCTTTAAGTCCATTTAACATATCAACCTTTCCTCTAACAGCAGCATCTGTAAGAATTCTTGTAGTCTCTTGGAAAGATGCAGCACTTAAGAATGAATCAGTCTCTAAACTAGCCTTAGTAATACCAAGTAAAACTGCTTTACCAGTTGCAGGAATTTTACCCTCTAATATATAAGGTTTATTCTTTTCAGTAAACTCTCTAAGTGGAACACTAGTACCTTCAACAAAATCAGTATCTCCAGCATCTATAATCTTAATCTTAGAAATCATACGTTTAACAACAGTCTCAATATGCTTATCTGAAACATCAACACCTTGACTCTTATAAACCTTTTGAATTTCTTTTAATATATACTCTTGTACAGTAATAGGGTCTGTAACAGCAAGCAATTCTTTAGGACTAATACTACCCTCAGTAAGTGCTTGTCCTGCTTCAACAATATCTCCTTTTTCAACTCTTAACTTAGCATTATATAAAGTAATATGTTCCCTAACCTCTACATCATTAGTAATATAAATCTTAAACTTACCTTTATCTTCTTGTATCTTAGTAACCTTACCACCAATTTCAGCAATAGTGGCTTTAGCTTTAGGTATACGTGCTTCAAATAACTCTTCAACACGTGGAAGACCTTGTGTAATATCTTCTGCACCAGCAACACCACCTGTATGGAATGTACGCATTGTAAGTTGAGTACCAGGTTCTCCGATACTTTGTGCAGCCATAATACCAACAGCTTCTCCAACTTCAACTAAGTTACCAGTTGCCAAATTACGTCCATAACACTTTTGACATAATCCATTATGTGTCTTACAAGTAAGAACACTTCTAATCTCTATTTTACTAATACCAGCTTTAATAATCTTTTTAGCTATTTGTTCAGTAATTAATTCTCCCTTTTCTATAATAACTTCCTTAGTTTCAGGATTAATTACCTTTTGATTAGTAAATCTTCCTATAATTCTTTCTTCAAAGCTTTCTAGTACACTACCACTCTTCTCATCAATAAATGCACTAACACTAAGTCCTTGAATAGTACCACAATCTTCTTCCTTTATAATTAAATCTTGTACAACATCTACTAATCTACGAGTTAAATATCCAGCATCAGCTGTCTTTAATGCAGTATCAGCTGTACCTTTTCTAGAACCATGACTACTTAAGAAAAATTCTTGCACATCAAGTCCCTCTTTAAATGAAGCTTCGATTGGAATCTCAACCTCTTCGCCATCGGGCTTAGCCATAATACCTCTCATGCCACTAAGTTGTCCTAATTGGTTAGCATTACCTCTTGCCTTACTTGTAAATATCATAGCAAGTGGATTAGAGTCTTTCACTTTGTCCATCTCATCCATAACTGCTTTTTGAACAGACTTAGTAGCATCTAGCCATAATTTAACTACCTTAGCATGTCTTTCTTCATCAGTTATAAGCCCTCTATTATATTGCTTATTAATCTTATTAACTGTATCTTTAGTTTCATTTATAATAACTGACTTTTGTTCACTCACTGGAATATCACTTAAACTAAATGTAATTCCACTAACAGTACTATACTTAAATCCTAAATTCTTTAACTTATCAAGGAATATAGAAGTCTCAGTAGTCTTAAATCTTTTAAATATTTGTGCAATTAAAGTCTCTAAATCCTTTTTAACAAAACCAACAGCAGGTGTCATATTTTTAACTGCTTCCCTTAAATCAGTTCCCTTTTCTAAGAAATATTTTTCAGGTGTTAATCCCTCAAAATTTTCTTTAGAAGCTTCATTAACATAAGGATAAGCATCAGGTAAAATCTCATTAAAAATTATTTTACCAGGTGTAGTTACTAAATATTTTTCTAAAGCACTATCAGCCCATATTTTATGTTTAAAACCTTTAGTTGGAATACATACTCTTGTATGTAAAGTTATATTTCTTCTTTCATAATCCATTAAAGCTTCATTAGAATTCTTATATGCCTTACCTTCATTTTCAAGACCAGGAATTTCTAATGTTAAATAATAGTTACCAAGTACCATATCTTGTCCTGGTGTAACTATTGGACTACCATCTTTTGGACTTAGGATGTTATTAGCACCTAACATTAAAAGTCTAGCTTCACTTTGTGACTCTTCACTAAGCGGAACGTGTACTGCCATTTGGTCTCCATCGAAGTCAGCATTAAACGCTGTACAAACAAGTGGGTGTAGTCTTAAAGCTTTACCACCAACTAACTTAGGTTCAAAAGCTTGTATACCAAGTCTATGAAGTGTTGGCGCACGGTTTAATAGTACTGGGTGTTCATTTATAACATCTTCAACAATGTCCCATACTCTCTCATCTTGTGCATCAATTAATTTTTTAGCTCCCTTAATATTATGAGCAAGCTCTCTTTCAACAAGTTCATGAATAACATGTGGTTTAAATAACTCTAAAGCCATCTCTTTTGGTATACCACATTCATACATCTTAAGAGTAGGTCCAACTGCAATAACACTACGACCACTATAGTCAACACGTTTACCAAGTAAATTTTGACGGAAACGTCCTTGTTTACCTTTAAGCATACTAGATAAAGATTTAAGTGGTCTATTACCTACACCTTGTACACTTCTTCCACGTCTTCCATTATCAATCAAAGCATCAACTGCTTCTTGAAGCATACGTTTCTCATTTTGTACAATAATTGTAGGCGCTCCAAGTTCAATTAACTTCTTCAAACGATTATTTCTATTAATTATTCTTCTATATAAATCATTTAAATCACTAGTTGCAAATCTTCCGCCTGGAAGTTGAATCATAGGTCTCAAGTCTGGTGGTAAAACTGGAAGTACATCAAGTATCATCCATTCTGGTTTATTACCACTATCTATAAAACTTTGTAAACAATCAACTCTTTTAACTAAACGTAGTTTCTTTTGTCCTTGACTCTTCTCTACTTCTTTCTTTAAAGACTCTACTTCTTTTTCTAAATCAACTTCACTAAGTAACTTCTTTATTGCTTCTGCACCCATACCAACAGTAAATCCATTACCATACTTTTCATAATAAGCACGATATTCTTTTTCATTTAATGTTTGTTTCTTTTCAAGTGGCGCAATGCCTGGATCTAATACTACATAACTTACGAAATAAATTACTTCTTCTATATCTCTTGGAGACATATCAAGTACAAGTCCAATTTTAGGTGGTACACCTTTAGTATACCAAATGTGAGCAACAGGTGTTGCAAGTTCAATGTGTCCCATTCTCTCACGTCTAACTTTAGAACGAGTAACTTCAACACCACATCTTTCACAAACTACATTTTTATATCTTAATCTCTTATATTTACCGCAAGCACATTCAAAATCCTTAGTAGGTCCAAAAATCTTTTCACAATATAATCCATCTCTTTCAGGACGAAGTGTTCTATAATTTATAGTCTCAGGCTTTTTAACCTCTCCGTAACTCCAAGAACGAATTTTATCAGGCGAAGCAATTCCTATACGGATTCCTTCAAACATATTAACATCCATCATTATTCTTCACCCTCCTCTAAATCCTTAGGATCAAATTCTAAATCATCCAAACTATCATAAGAATTTTCATACTCATCATCTTCATCATCATAATCATCATTTTCTTCTGTCTCTTCATTATCTAAAGAAACTTCCTCTTCAATAATTACTGGTTCTTTACCACTTGTATCAACTTCTTCGATAGTTACAGGAATATCATCTTTTTCCTCTTCTTTTTCTAATTCTTTCAAATCTCTTATACCATCTTTAGTCATAATTTGAATATCTAAGCCAAGTGCTTGGAATTCTTTAATTAAAACTCTAAATGACTCTGGTACGCCAGCTTGATCTACTGGTTTACCTTTAACAAGTTGTTCATAAACTTTTACACGTCCTAGAACATCATCAGATTTAATAGTTAGAACTTCTTGTAAAATATGAGCAGCACCATAAGCATATAATGCCCAAACTTCCATTTCTCCAAATCTTTGTCCACCAAATTGTGCTTTACCGCCTAAAGGTTGTTGTGTAACTAAACTGTATGGACCAGTACTTCTTGCATGCATCTTATCGTCTACCATGTGATTAAGTTTAATCATATACATGACACCAACATTAACACGATTATCAAATCTTTCTCCAGTTTTACCATCATATAACCAAGTCTTAAAGTCTGGGTCAAGTCCAGCTTCCTTAGTCATAGCTCTTACATCATCCTCAGTAGCACTATCGAATACTGGGGTTGCAATATGTACACCTAAAGTTCTTGCAGCCATACCTAAGTGAACTTCTAAAATTTGTCCTAAATTCATACGAGATGGAACTCCTAGTGGGTTTAACATAACATCAACTGTACGTCCATCTGGTAAATAAGGCATATCTTCTTCTGGTAATACTAGTGATACAACACCCTTGTTACCATGACGTCCACTCATTTTATCTCCGACTTGCATCTTTCTCTTCTTAATTAAATATATTCTTATAATCTTAATAACACCAGCTGCAAGTTCATCACTATTTTCTTTAGTAAATATTTGAATATCATGAACAATACCAGAACTTCCATGAGGTACTCTTAAACTTGTATCTCTTACTTCCCTAGTCTTTTCCCCAAATATAGCATGAAGTAATTTCTCTTCACTAGATAACTCTTGAACCCCTTTAGGTGTTATCTTACCTACTAAAATATCATTTTCTTTTACTTCAGTACCAATTTTAATAATACCATTTTCATCTAAGTTCTTTCTTGCTTCTTCACTAACATTAGGAATATCTCTAGTAAATTCTTCTGGTCCTAACTTAGTATCTCTAGCTTCTACTTCAAGCATCTCTATATGAACACTTGTTAGAACATCATCCTTTACAAGTCTTTCATTTAATATTACAGCATCCTCATAGTTATAACCATTATAAGTCATAAATGCAACAGTTAAATTTTTACCTAATGCAATCTCTCCTTTATCAGTAGATGGACCATCTGCAATTATAGTACCTTCTTTAACCTCATCGCCTTTATTAACAATAGGACGTTGATTATAACAAGTTTCAGCATTACTTCTTTGATAACTAATAAGGTCATATTCTTGTTTACCCTTACTAGACTTAATAATTATCTTTTTAGAATCAACATAATCTACAACACCTGCTTCACGTGCTTTAATTACAGCACCGCTATCAAGTGCAGCATAATACTCAACACCAGTTCCTACGATTGGAGCTTCTGTAGTAAGAAGTGGTACTGCTTGACGTTGCATATTAGCTCCCATAAGTGCACGGTTAGCATCATCATGCTCAAGGAATGGTATCATACTTGTAGTAATACTTACGATTTGTGATGGAGACACATCACTATAATCTACTTTATCTTTACTAACAACTAAATTATCTCTATTAAACCTTACAGGCACTTCACTTTCTTCAATTTCATTATTACTATTTACTTTTACAGTAGCAGGACAAATATAATAATTTTCCTCTTCATCTGCAGTCATATAAACAATCTCATCAGTTAACTTACCATTATTAACCTTTCTATAAGGTGTCATAATAAATCCATACTCATTTAACTTAGCAAATCCAGCTAAACTTGTAATAAGTCCTATATTTTGTCCTTCTGGTGTTTCTACTGGACAAATTCTACCATAGTGACTTGAGTTAACATCACGAACTTCCATACCAGCCCTATCACGAGAAAGTCCACCTGGCCCTAAGGCACTAAGCTTACGTTTATCATATAACTCAGCAAGTGGGTTTATTTGATCCATGAATTTTGATAATTGTGAACTACCAAAGAATTCCTTTAAAGCAGCAGTAACAGGACGAATATTAATTAATGATTTAGGTGTAACAGTATCAATATCTTGAGTAGTCATTCTTTCACGTATAACTCTTTCCATTCTTGTAATACCTACTCTAAATTGATTTTGAATAAGCTCTCCACCTTGACGAACACGTCTATTAGCCAAATGGTCAATTTCATCAAAATTACCAATACCATAATGTAAATTAATATAGTAAGATACTGAAGCATACACATCACTTATAGTAAGACGTTTAGTATCTATACTTTGATCATTACCTATAACTTTAATTAATTTATCGCTTCCATCATTAGCATACACTAAAACTTCTTGTACTTTATTATAAGAATCTAATTCTTCATTAATTTTAACTTCATGTACACCATAACCAGCTTCAAATATTGGTTTTAAAGTTTCAATTAATTCCTTAGTAATTACAGTACCTTTAGCTACAACAACTTTACCATCTTGTTTTATATCTTCTCCAATACGATTATTAAGAAGTCTATCTAAAACATTTAATTTTCTATTAAACTTATAACGTCCAACTTTTGCTAAATCATATCTAAACTTATCAAAAAATCTTGTAATTAATTGGTTTTTACTTGAGTCAAGAGTAGCAGGTTCTCCTGGTCTTAACTTTTCATAAATCTCAATTAAAGCTTCATCAGTATTTCTAGTAGAATCTTTCTCTATGGTATTAACCATAAATTCATCTTCGCCAAACACTTTAAGAATATCTTCATCACTTGACAAACCTAAAGCTCTTAAAAATGTAGTAATAGTTACTTTTCTTGTTCTATCAATTCTGACATAAAAAACACCTCTGGCATCAAGTTCATACTCTAGCCAAGTACCTTTACTTGGAATAACTTCACTAGTTATAATATTACGTCCATTTTTATCTATCTCGCGCTTAAAATAGATACTAGGAGAACGAACTAGTTGACAGTTAATTACCCTTTCTACACCATTAACAATAAATGAAGCATTATCAGTCATTAAAGGAATGTCTCCTAAAAATACTTCTTGTTCCTTTACTTCTCCAGTTTCATTAATAAATAACCTAGCCTTAACTTTTAAAGGAGCAGCATAAGTTACTCTTCTTTCTTTTGCTTCATTAACAGTATACCTAGGCTCTTCTAAAGTATACTCTCCAAACTCCAAAGACAAACTTCCACTGAAACTCTCCACTGGAAAAATATCTTCAAAAACCTCTTTAATTCCTTCATCTAAAAACTTTTGAAACGAATCTTTTTGAACCTCTAATAAATTAGATAATTCAAACTTATTTCTTAACTTTGAGAAATTTCTTCTTTCTCTATGGTCTCCAAATTTTTCAACTTTGTAAGCCAAAATAGTCACCCCAATCCCTTAAGATTTAAAAACACATTAATCTGTAAAAATTTACATGTATCGCAATATATAATGTTATCAAAATATTGTAAATAAGTCAATTGATTTTTGCTTTAAAAATATAAAAACCTTTACTTTTATCTACTAATGTTACTTCATATATTTTATCTAATACTTTATTAATACTCTTAGCACCTTGGTCTTTCCTAATAACATACCATAAAGACCCATCTTCCTTTAAATAATCTTTAGCATTCATAAGTATCTCTAATACTTTCTCTTTACCAGCTCGAATAGGTGGATTTGTAATAATTACATCATACTTACTACTAACTTCACTATATGCGTCACTATAAAAAGCCTCACACTTAGCATTATTTTCTACTATATTTCTACTAGTTAAATGAAGCGCTCTTTTATTAACATCAACACAAGTAACAAATGAATTAGTAACTTTAGAAATAACTACACCAATAAATCCATATCCACATCCAACATCCAAAATTCTTCTTGAAAAATTCTCTTTTTTTAAGTAATTTTCTACAAGTAACTTTGAACCATAATCAATTTTATCTTTAGAAAATACACCTAAATCTGAATAAAACACAAAAGAAGTAGATTCGTAATTATAATTTATTTTTCTAATGTTACTTTTTAAATTTTCGTTATTAGTAAAATAATGTTCCATAATTTCCTCCACTTCTATTATAAACGCAAAAAAGCCTTATTTTAAAAGGCTTGTTTTTACTTACTTTAATTCCACACTAGCGCCAGCTTCTTCTAACTTAGCTTTAATGTCATTTGCTTCATCAGCACTTGCATTTTCTTTAACATTTCCACCATTGTCAGCAAGATCTTTTGCTTCTTTAAGTCCAAGACCAGTTATCTCTCTTATAATCTTGATAACTTGTAACTTACTAGCACCAGCATCAGTTAAAACTACAGTTTTAGTACTACTAGTCTCTTCTTCAGCTGCTCCAGCAGCAGGTGCTGCTGCAACTGCAACTGCACTTGGATCAACACCAAATTCTTCTTTCATCATATCAACTAATTCTTTTACTTCAAGAATAGTCTTTTCTTTAATTGCTTCAATAATATCTTTATTTTCTATCTTTGCCATTATTCATTTCCTCCCTTTTCTAAATTTTCGGCATATAGGTTAAGTGCTATACTTAAATTTCTTACATGTTCGATTAAACCTCCAGCAAACATTGTAAGAAGTCCTTCATAACTTGGTATGCTTGCATATTCATTAATAGTTTCAAGTGATGCAAACTCTCCATCAATATAACCAGCTTTAATTTGTAAATTATCATTCTTTTTAGCAACTTCACTTACAATCTTAATTGGCTCGATTATATCTGGACTAAATATATAAGCATTAGGACCACTCATATACTCATCAAGCTTAATGCCCTTACTATCAAAAGCACGTGTTGCTAGAGTATTTTTATAGATTTTTAAGTCACTTCCATTTTGTTTTAAACTATCTCTTAAACCATTTAAATCTTCAACACTCATTCCTTGATAATCTACAAGTAATAATGTTTTAGAATTATCAATCTTAGTGTTAATTTCATTAACTAGTTCATTTTTTAGTTTTAAACTCTTTTCACTTGCCATTATTGTCCTCCTTTTTAATAATAAAATTAAGTTTCCCGAAAGAGAGAAACTTAACTTAAAAGATTTCCCTCGGTAGGATTTACTTTAACACCTACTGTCTTCGGTAACTACATGTATGTATTTTACTACAATTAACTAAATTTGTAAATAGATTAATTAAATCTAGTTAAATCTAACTTAACACCAGGACCCATTGTACTAGAAATAGTTATATTTTTAACAAATGTTCCCTTAACGCCACTAGGTTTATTTTTGATTACATCGTTTATAAATGCAACTAAGTTTTCACTTAATTTATTTTCATCAAAACTTACCTTACCTATAATAGCATGTACGTTTCCATTAGAGTCGGCACGATATTCAATCATACCTTTCTTTATGTTTTCAATAGCAGCACTCACATTAGTAGTAACTGTTCCTGTTTTAGGATTTGGCATTAAACCTTTAGGACCTAAAATTTTACCAATCTTACCAAGTGAAGCCATCATATCTGGTGTTGCAACTATTGTGTCATAATCAAACCAGTTCTCTTTAGTGATTTTTTCAATCATATCATCTCCACCTACGAAGTCAGCACCAGCATTCTTAGCTTCTTCCACACTACCTTTAGTAATAACTAAAATTCTTTTAGTCTTACCAGTTCCATGAGGAAGTGTAAAAGAACTTCTTACTTGTTGATCACTTTTAGTTGTATCAACATTTAAATTAATTGCTACTTCTACAGTTTCATCAAACTTTCTTTTAGATAGAGACTTTACTAGTTTAACCGCTTCTTCTACTTGATAACTTTTTGTTTTATCAACTTGTTTAGAAGCTTCCACATAAGCACGTCCATGACGTTTCATATTTTTCCCTCCTTTATGTGGTATTTGGATTATTTATTTACTCGACTTTAATTAATTTTCTTCTTCTTTTTCAGTTTCAGCTTTTTGTTCAGTAGATTCTACTTCTGGAATCTCTCCGTCAGCATATGCTTTAGCATCTGCTTCCATAGTTTCAAGTTCAGCATCAAGTTTAGCCATCTCAGCCTCAGCTTCTTTTGCTTCTGCAGCTTGTTCTTCAAGTTCAGCATCATTTAATCCTTTAACAGCTATACCCATATTTCTTGCTGTACCAGCAACTATCTTCATTGCTTGTTCTATATCTTTAGTATTTAAATCAGGTAACTTAGTTTCAGCAACTTGTCTTAATTGATCTTTAGTAATAGTAGCTACTATTTCATTAGCCCCTTTTACGCCACCTTTAGATAATCCTGCAACTTTTAAAAGTAATGATGCAGTTGGTGGAGTCTTTAATACAAAATCAAAAGTTCTATCTTCATAAACTGTTACTTCAACTGGTATAATATCACCGATTTTATCTTTAGTAGCGTCATTATACTTAGTACAAAATTCTTGTAAATTGATTCCAAGTGGTCCAAACATAGTTCCTATTGGTGGAGCTGGTGTTGCTTTACCTGCAGGAATTTGAACCTTTACTATCTTAGTAACTTGTTTTGCCACGAAAAACACCTCCTATATAAAATATTTTAAGTTTATTTTTTCGCGAGTGGTATTAATGATAATCCAACGTCTCCCACTTAATTTAGTTACATAATAAATATATAACTCTGAAAAAAATAATATCACAAAATCCTAGTAAATTCAACAAATTTTTTAGTCTTACACTTTTACAGACAAATTTTTCTTACTAATGTTTCATTTCAATTTCTTTTTCTTCTACATATTCATAACTTAATTTATTACTACTAGTAACTACACTTTCTCCAATTTCATGTTCTAAGTCTTTTCTAGCATTACCAGCTATTTTACCACCACGTCTTGCAACTTCAATGTTTTCTTCTAACCCTTTTGGACCTTTCTTTTTAGCTATTTCTCTAGTTGCTAACTCTCCTAAATCTGCTAATGCAACTTCAATATCTGTCATATTATCTCTTAAAGACTCTTTCCTAAGTCCTTTATATTCTTTATACTCTTTAGCATTCATTCCAGACCATTCTTTATATATTTCATTAGTTAATATAGCATATTCTTTACCCTCAGTTATTCCTCCATCTTTCCATACATCAGTAAGTCCTCTTCTATCTTGAATGCCTTTAATTCTTTTTAAAATCCATTCCTCGTCATAACCTTTAGCTCTGTATAAATCTATTGCTCTTTGTGCAGCAATAGATGGGTCAAATGTTTCATTTATTCTTTCACTACCTAACTTTGCTAGCCATTGTTTTATAGGTTCTGCATTCTTGCTAGGAATTGACTCAATAATTCTAAACATACCTTGTATATCTACAACATCAGTTTTGTAATATTTACCATCAGATGCTTTTAATTTCAGTTGGTCACAATTTGTGACCGACTCATTTCCCTCTTCCTTTAATCTCCCTTTTAACACATTCCAATAATGTCTAGGATTTTTACTATCAGTTATAACTCTAACTATATCAACAACACTAATATAATATTTTTCTTGCTCCTTGTCCCATATAGTTCTAATAGTTTCATTATTAAATATTTTGTTTACTAAATGCATTTTTTCTTGATTCATATTTATCTCCCCCTTGCTTATTCATTGTATCAAACATTTATTCTTATTTCAATATTTTTTTAATAAATTTTTTATAATTTTTTTCTTGTAACCAATATTAAAAATTGATATGTTTTTTGTATTTTATTTGGTAACAAAAACACTGGACGTTAATTCCAATGTTTACAATATACAATAGGTTTAATTTTCAGCTAAAGCACATGAATCAGTATCACTAAACTCTTTTACAGTATATGGATCATTTGATAAACCACTACCCTCAAATTCTACACAAGATTTTAATGAGATTACTGGACGTACGACGCGACTCGAATTGTCAACGTCGTCAAGACTCAAACGGCCAGCATAACCAGAACCACGTACGCTGAACATATCCGCGAATTTGCTGTTGAAGCTATACGGACTCATTGTCCACCAATAATTGGTTCCAGTTACGCTAACATCAGTTCCACTTCCACTTTTTGAATTTCTATAGTAGTAGACATATGGATTAAGTGTACCATATACGCCACCTGCGTATGATATTTCGTCTGCCGTCATTAGTCCTATTGGTTTTGTTAAGTTTCCATTTCCTCCTGATGTAGTTTTTACACTAAATTTATCTTTCGTTCCCTCTATACCTGTTGAATCTGAGTTCACATTTCCTTTTCCATCTACTCCACATTTGAATGATGGATGATTTTGTGTATTATCATTCATATTATTTACTAATTTAGTAAATGCATTATAATACACCATTCCTGAACTCTTCCAACTATTATCTTGTGTGCTTCTATCATTACAATATATTGCTGTTTTACTTATATATTTATCATAATTAATTTCTAAATTATCTGCATACCACGTATCTAGTTCAGTTTTAATTGTACTCGGTGTTTCATTTTTTCTTGTTTCTGAAAGTGTACTTCCTGTACTATACATATAGCCTACATATTGTGATGCTTGAAAATTAACATTATATCTTATTTGCCCATCTGTTCCAATATTTCCACTATTCATTATATATGCTTCATTTGCTGTTGGACTAGTTCCTGCATATAATAACCTTATACTCTCGTCTTCATTCATTCTTATTATTCTCCAATATAACTTGTCTCCATTTGTATTTTCTCCAAATTGTACCCAGTTATCTTCTGCATTTCCTGCATAATAGTATACTTTATTTCCTCCCTCTGTCCATTTTCCATCTTCATAATAATGCTTTGCTTCTGTTACTATACTGTCATATGGTGCATTATCGTCTTCTCTTTTTTTAGCACCACTAAACTTATTTTCAAAAAACGCTAAAGATTTGCTCTTTTCATGTTCACTTATCTTTAAATTACCTTTTATTTTCTTTCCCATATCGTCACTTTGGTCTTCATTCTCTTTACTTACATATCTAAATTCTATCTTATACTCATGTCTCTCTTTATCTTGTATTGTTATATTTGATAATAATGTTTTTGTTGTTGCTTCTTTACTTTTTGGAACTGGTACAAATTCATTCATACTAGTTCCACTTCTACTTGTACATGTTATTTTATATTCTAAATAATCATTTACAAATGTATTTATTAAGTTTTCCATTAAAATATCATAATAATATACATCTCCACTTTTATTTTCTACACTAAATGTTTTAGATGTTTCCCATCCAGGTTTTACCTCATCACTTTTTAATTCTGAATTATCTGTAAATATTATTTTAAGTTCGTCTGTTTCTACTACCATATCTTTTCCACTACCTATTATTTGTGCTGTCCAATATGCTGCACTAAAACCTATTGTTACCATTAACATAAATACTATTCCTATAATTAAATATTTCTTCTTTGCTTCCATTTCTTTCTTCCTTTCTTTTTTAGACAAAACAAAAATACATAGAAAAACTCTATGTACTTATGTGCATTAAAAAACTATAAAGGTTATTTGTTGTTAACCCCCCCCGATTTTCAAATTATTGCTTTCGAAAGAGATTATCTTCTTCATAGTTTTCTTATTCTCCTTAACATAATTTAATTATAGTTTATACTTTTGTTACTGTCAATTACATTTTTATATAAATTTTTTTAATTTTTTTCTCATACCAAAATTTAAAATTGGTATGCTTTTTGTATTACTTTTGTACTATTTTTGTATTTTATTTGGTATAAATGTATATTATTTTGATACAAAATTTGTGTTCAAAATTCAATTTTGGAAAATTTGACTTTAGTAAATTCTTGTGTTAGTCTAAAGAACTATGGGGAGCGTTTAAGTAACCTTTGGTGTTTACCTTTTCTTTTAAATAAATGGAAAGAGAGGTTTTATACATGAAATGGAAAAGCTTTATTATTAAGGCGTTGACACGGATTTGTGTAATATTGATTGAAGTAATAATTATTATTATTTTGATAATGAAAAACACTGGACTTTAGTTCCAATGTTTAACTATACTTATAGGTAAACATTAAAGCAGTGCTTGAATGCTTCCCTTATGTATTTAATTCTAACATAATTTTTTTATATATACAATAGTTTTAATTTTTTTAGTCTCTTACCTTTATATGAACTTCCCTTAATTGTTCCTCAGTTACTTGATTTGGTGCCCCCATTAATGAATCACTACCATTAGCGCTCATAGGAAATGCAACCATTTCACGAATATTATCTTCGTCTTTTAGTGTCATAAGTATTCTGTCTATTCCAGGAGCCATACCAGCATGAGGTGGAGCTCCATATTGAAATGCTTCATATAATGATGGGAATTTACTTTCAACTACACTTTCGTCATAACCTGCTATTTTAAATGCTTTCTTTAATATCTCTGGATTATAATTTCTTTCTCCACCTGAAGCCATTTCCATACCATTACATACAAAATCATATTGACAAGCAACTATTTCTGATGGATCACTCATATTTAAAGCATCCATTCCTCCCTTAGGCATACTAAATGGATTATGTGTAAAATCATATTTGTTTTCTTCTTCATTCCACTCATACATTGGAAAGTCCACTATTATACAAAACTCATATTTACTCTTATCTATTAAATCCAAATTTTCAGCTACTTCTAATCTTAAAGAACCACATACCTTTTGAAATTTTTCTGTATTATCTCCAGTAACCATAAATAACACATTTTTATCTTCCAAATCAAATAATTTAGTTAACTCTTTCTTTTCAGCATCACTTAATAACTTTGCAAAACTTCCAATCATTTCATTATTATCAATTTTTACAAAACCTAAATTACTAGCCCCAATTTCTTTATATTTCTCTTCTAACTTCTTATACCATGAATTAGATTTATCACTTGATAAAACTTTAAATGCTCTTACTGTTTTACCACTAAATACAGTACTCTCATTATCTTTTAATACATCTGTTATATTTGTTAAAACAAATGGAATTCTCAAATCAGGCTTATCACTTCCATATTTTTCCATTGCTTCTTTATATGGAATTCTTTTAAACGGAACACTTGATACTTCTCTATTACCAAATTCTTTAAACACATTATAAAATACCTTTTCTCCTACTTCAAAAACATCTTCTTGTGTTACAAAACTCATTTCAAAATCTAATTGATAAAAATCCCCATATAACCTATCACTTCTTGGGTCTTCATCCCTAAAACATGGAGCAATTTGAAAATACCTATTAAAACCACTACACATTAATAATTGCTTAAAAATTTGTGGTGCTTGTGGTAAAGCATAAAACTTTCCTTTATATTTTCTAGATGGAACTATAAAATCCCTTGCTCCTTCAGGACTTGATGCAGTTAATATTGGTGTTTGTATCTCTGTAAAATCCATACTTTTCATAGTTGTTCTTATAAAATCTATTACCTTACTTCTAAACAAAATCTTTTCATGATTTTCTTTATTTCTTAAATCCAAATATCTATATTTTAATCTTGTTTCTTCACTTGAAGTTCTACTTGTTTTTACTTCAAAAGGTAATACTTTATATACATCCCCTAGAACTTTTAATTTAGTTATTTCTACTTCTATCTCCCCTGTTTTCATACTTTTATTAACCATATCAGGTGTTCTTCTTTTTACTATACCACTAACAGTTATAGTACTTTCCCTATTAAGTTTTTTATATTCTTCATTTTCACTTATTAACTGAACTATTCCAGTTTCATCCCTAAGTGTAATAAATATTAAACTACCTAAATTTCTTACATTCTCTATCCATCCTGCTAACCTAACTTCTTTATTTTCATATGATATATCTACATTCCCACAGTAGACACTTCTATATATATTTTCCATTTTCTCCTCCTTAAAAAATAAAAAATCTATATTCTAAGGACTAATTCTTTTAGCGGTGCCACCTTAGTTTATAGATTTTAACTATACTCTCTTTCTTTTCTGATAACGTGAGAAAACACGATTATTTTTGTGTTTTGTGTCTTCATAAAGTTTATTTATTAGCATCCCACCATTTTGCTAACTCTCTTAAAAATAAATTAATTTATTACTCTTCAAAACAAATAACAACTAAATTATAATATATTCTTTTTTATAAATCAATCTAAAAAAGAAAACTATTAGGGCATCCGCATAAAAAAAATCAAGAAATTTTGAAAAAAAACAAAAATACGATAAAATATATAATGAAAAGGTAG
>CANQQR010000023.1 GCA_947626035.1 uncultured Bacilli bacterium
ACTAGTATAAAAATCAAAAAAATAAAAAAATTATAAAGTTTTGTATAGAAAATGCTTGACTTTATTATGGGAGGAATTATGAGAGTAATTGTAACTGCTGGAGGAACAGGTGGACATATTTACCCTGCTTTAGGTGTTGTTTCTAAAATTTTGGAAGATAAAAATAATGAGGTTATGTATATAGGTACTACTGATAGGATGGAAAGTGAGATTGTACCTAAATTGGGTATAAGGTATGAGGGTATTAAGATAAGTGGTATTTCTAAAAATATTTTTAAAGATATTGTTAATGTTAAGAATATTGTTAGTAGTTATAATAAGTGTAAGAAGTTAATTAAAGATTTTAAGCCTGACTATGTTATTGGATTTGGTGGGTATGTTACTTTTCCTGTGATAGTTTCTGCGCATAAAGCGGGTGTTAAGACTGCTATTCATGAACAAAATATGATACCTGGTAAGACTAATAAATATTTGTCTAAGTTAGCAGATGTTACGTTTATTTCTTTTAAGGAAAGTGAGAAAGAGTTTAAGAATAAGGTTATTTTGTCAGGTAATCCTTGTGCTGAAAAGGCTATGAATACTGGTATACATGATAAGACAAAACTTGGATTTTCTAAAGATAAAAGGCTTATTTTAATTGTTATGGGTTCTTTAGGAAGTGAAGTTGTTAATGAGAAGTTAAGAAAGTTTTTGGAAACTTATGATAGTAAAGATAATGAGGTTTTGTTTATTACTGGTAAGAGTAGTTATGATACTTTTAAAGATATTAAGCATAAAGACTCTGTAAAGATTATACCTTATTATGACAATTTGAGTGGTCTTATGAAAGCAAGCGATGTTATTATTTCTAGAGCTGGCGCGAGTACGATTAGCGAAATAGAAGCAGTTAATATTCCATCTATTTTGATACCGTCACCTTATGTTGCTAATAATCATCAGTATTATAATGCGCTTTATTTAAGTAAAAAGGATGTTAGTGTTATGATTGAACAGAAAGATTTGACTACTGATTTACTTAAAGAAAAGATTGAGGAAGTTATTAAGAATGAAAAAAAGATTAGGTTAAAACTTAAAGGCTTGCCTAAACTTAAAGCAGCATCAATTATAGTTGAAGAAATTAGAAAATAGATATATAATTATTTATAGTAAAGAGGGAAAAGATATGGAGACAAAGAAGGTAAAAAGGAGAAGATTTAGTTTTAAAAAGTTTTTTAAGTTTTTACTTTTTTTGTTTGTTTTAGGGTTTGGTTGTTATTTTCTTTCAAATGTACATATTAAGAATATAGTGATTGTTGGTAATAAGTTATTAAAAGATATAGATGTTATTGAAGCAGCTGGGGTGGAAGATTATCCATCGTTTTTGAAGACTAGTAATAATAGTATAGAAAAGGGCGTTAAAGCTTTGCCTCTTGTTAAGAGTGTTAAGGTTAAGAAAAAATGGGGATTTGTTTTGGAAATTCATTTGGTTGAGTATAATGTTTTGTTTCAAATTAGGAGTAGTGGAGAGTATGTACTTAGTAATAAGAAACGTGTTAGTGATACTTTGACACAAGTTTATTCGCCTGTTTTGATTAATTATGTTCCTGATAATGTTTTAGATAAAATGATAAGTAAGTTTTTAGAGTTAGATAGTGATGTTTTAGCTAAGATTAGTGAGATTGAGTATAGTCCTACTACTTATGATAATTCTAGGTTTTTGCTTTATATGAATGATGGAAATTTAGTTTATATTACTCTTAGTAAGACTAAGGAATTAAATAAGTATAGTAAGATTAAAGGACAACTTGGAAAGAGTCAGGGTATTTTATATTTAGATAGTGGTAATTTTTTTGAAATAAAAGAATAAATAGACTTGAATTATTTGCATTTTTGTTTTATATTATAGAAGTTTTTGGGGTGAATTGTATGGAGAAGTTATATATTTTTGGACATGTTAATCCAGATTCTGATTCTGTTTGTGCGGCTATTACTTTGGCTAATTTGAAGAGAAGTATAGGAATTGATGCAGAGGCGAGAGTTTTAGGACCAATAAATAAGGAGACTAAGTTTATTTTAGATTATTTTAAGGTTAAGGAACCAAAGTATTTAAATGATGTTAAGTTAAAGATTAAGGATTTAAAGTATAGAAAAAGACTTATGATGAATGAATATTCTTCTATAGAAGAGGTTTATAATTATATGTTAAAAGAAAATACTACTGGTGTTCCTATAGTAGATAATGATAAAAAGTTAGTTAATTTGATTACTGCTAAAGATATTTTGAATAAACTTTTACATTTGGAGGAGCATTATTTACATACTAGTTATGATAATATAATTAAGACTTTAGATGGCGAAAGTGTGGTAAAAGTGGATGATGAGATTGATGGAAAGATAACTGCGGTTACATTTTCTCATTCTACTTTTGAGAGTACTACTAATTTAAGTAGTGAAGATATTTTAATAGTAGGAGACAGACATTATATTATTGATTTGGGTGTTAATAATAGGGTTAAGTTAATTATTGTTATTGGTAATTCTGAGATAAAGAAAGAGCATATTAAACTTGCTAGAAAGAATAAGGTTAATATTATTAGGACTAAGTTAAATTCTTTTGAGACTTCTAGAATTATTTTATATAGTAATTATATTAAGAGTATTTTAAATGATAAAGAGCCTTATATTGTGCGTGAGAATGATTATTATACTGATTTTTTAGAGTTTAGTAGTAATTTAAAGATTGATAATTTTCCTATAGTTGATAAGAATGGTGTTTGTAAAGGGCTTTTAAGAAAGTCTGAGGTTAATAAGCTTGATAAGAAAAAGGTAGTGTTAGTTGATCATAATGAGGTTTTACAAAGTGCTGTAGGGTTAGATGAAGCTGATGTTATAGAGATAGTGGACCATCATAAGATTGGAAGTATTAGCACTAGTAGTCCTATTAATTTTAGGAATATGATAGTGGGTAGTACTAATACTATTATATATTTTTTGTATAAAGAAAATGGTGTTAAGTTAACTAAGCAAATGGCTGGGGTTATGCTTTCTGGTATTATTTCTGATACTTTGAATTTAAAGAGTCCTACTACTACTTCAACTGATATTAAGGTTGTTAATGAACTTAATAAGATTTGTAAACTTAATTTAGATAAGTTTAGTACTCTTATGTTTAAGGCTGGTACTAGTTTAGATGGTGTTAGTGTTAATGATGTTATAAGTGGAGATTTAAAAGTGTTTAATGAGGGAAATGTTAGTTTTGCTATAAGTCAAGCGTTTACTATGGATTATGATAGTATTTTAAAGAAAAAGGAAGAGTATCTTGAGGCTATTGTTAGTAAGAAGAGTGAGTTAAAGTTAAATTATTTTATTTTTGTTATTACTGATATTCTTAAGAATGGTAGTTATATTTTAGTTGGAGAAGAAGAGGAGATGCTTTTAAGGAAAGCTCTTAATGATTCTAAGTTTGTGAGTGGCAATTTTCTTCCTAAGATTGTTAGTAGGAAAAAGCAAGTTGTACCTATTATATTAGATGCCTTAGAAAAGTAGGGTATCTTTTTTAATACATATTTTTTTAATTATGCTTTAAAATTTTAAAATTATTTGATATAATGAGTTTAGTAAAATAAGGAGACGAAAAATGAAACAAATAGTTACTAGTTTGGATTTAGGTTCTAATAGTGTAAAAGTATTAGTTGGCGAGATTTATAAGAATGAATTATTTGTTTTAGCATGTTCAGAAGTTAAGTCTAATGGTATTAAAAAGGGACTTATTGTGGACGAAGAGCAAGCTCAAGCGAGTATTAAAGAGGCTTTTAGTAGAACTGAGGATGTTTTAGGTATTAAGATAAATAAAGTGGTTGTTCTTGCACCTTCTTATTATGCTGATTTTATTAAGGGGGAAGGGTATACTACAATTACTAGAGAAGATGCAAAAGTTAATGGAGAAGATATTACTAGGACACTTCAAGCAAGTGTGTATAATAGGGTACAATCTAATTTGGAACTTATAAATGTTAGTCCTGTTTCATTTATTATAAATGAAAATGATGTTGTTAAGGATCCTAAAGGGAAAGAGGCTTTTAAGTTAAGCGCTAATGTAATTTTAGGAACTGTACCTAAAAAGAATGTTTTTCCTTTAATTAGTATATTAGATTCTCTTGGTATTAAGGTAGTTGATTTTGCGTTTGGTGGTCAAGCAGATTATGCTTTGTTTAAGAAGCATGAGTATAGTGAAAAGTTAGGAGCAGTTATAAATATTGGTGCTCATAAAACTGAGGTTAGTATTATTAATGAAGATATTTTAGTTAGTACTGAGGTTTTAGAAATTGGTGGCAAAAATGTTGATAGAGATATAAGTTATATTTATGACTTAAAGATAGAAGATAGTAAGAAGATTAAAGAAAATTTTGCTTTAGCGCATAAGAGTAAAGCTAATACTGGAGAAATTATAGAATGCTTGACAAAGGAAAATGAACATATTAAAATAAATCAGTATGAGGTAAGCGAGATTGTTCATTCAAGGATTAGAGAGATTTTAGAATTATCTAAAAAACAAATAAATCTCTTAACAAAAAAAGAAATAGGTTATATAATAATAACAGGAGGTACTACTGAAATAGAGGGTTTTGATAAAGTATTTGCTGAAGTGTTTGGTAAAATGATAGAAGTTACTAGGGTAAATACTTTAGGGGTTAGAAGTAATAGGTTTAGTAGTGCTCTTGGTATTATAAAATTATATTATGAGAAGTTAAAATTTAGAGATAAAGAAGCTTTTACTATAGATGAAGAGGAGCAAGAGAATTTATTTATTAGTAAAAAAAGAATTGGAGAAAATAGTTTATTAGGAAAAGTATATAGTTACTTTTTTGACAATTAAGGAGTGAGAATATGCAAGAAAGCCCATTAGAGATGTTACAAATAGCAAAGATTAAGGTTATTGGAGTAGGTGGTGGCGGATGTAATGCTGTTAACCGAATGATAGAATCTGGACTTAAAGGAGTAGAATTTATAGTTGCAAATACTGATTTGCAGATTTTGAATAAAAGTTTAGCTGAGACTAAGTTACAAATTGGTGCATCTATTACAGATGGTTTAGGTGCTGGAGCTGACCCAGAAGTTGGTAGAGAGGCAGCACTTGAAAGCAGAAATGAAATAGAGGATGCACTAAGAGGCGCTGATATGGTGTTTGTCGCTTGTGGTTTAGGTGGTGGAACTGGTACTGGAGCAGCCCCTGTTATTGCTGAGATAGCTCAAGGGTTAGGGTGTTTAACTGTTGCTATAGTTACTAAGCCATTTAAGTTTGAGGGAAAGAAGAGAATGGACCATGCTTTACTTGGACTTGATGAACTTAAGAAACATGTTGATACATATGTAGTTATTCCAAATGATAGATTAAGAGATTTAATTGATAAATCCACACCTATGAAAGATGCATTTAAGGAAGTTGATAATGTTTTAAGACTTGGTGTTCAATCAATTTCTGACTTGATTAGTGTACCTGGACTTGTTAACCTAGATTTTGCGGATGTTAAAGCAATAATGGAAAACAGAGGACAAGCATTAATTGGTATTGGTGTTGGTTTTGGAGAAGAAAGAGCTATAGAAGCTGCTAAACAAGCTGTGTCTAGTCCTTTACTTGAGACTACTATTAATGGCGCAACTGATTGTATTATTAATATTACTGGTGGAAATAGTTTAACTCTTTTTGAAGCTGAGGATGCAGCAGAAATTATTAGAGCAGCTGCTAATACTGATATAAATATTATATTTGGTGCTGTTATTAATGATACTTTGACTGATGAAGCAATTGTTACTGTTATTGCTACTGGTTTTGAAGATGAGAGTACACCTTTGTATCAAACTTATGCATCTACTGGAAGTAAGACTGAGAGTAGAAGTAGTGATATAGATGATTTACCACCATTTTTGAGAGATAGAGATATTTAAAATGTCCAATTCGTTGGATGTTTTTTTCTTTAACGGTTTCATTTTAACACACAAATATTTGTCATACAAGTGTTTTTGTTAATTTTTTTAAAAATAATTTTTGGGCATGAAAAAAATACCCACCTTTAGGCAGGTATTTAATATTATCTATTGTAAAATTCAACTATTAGAGATTCGTTAATTTCAGCATTAAGTTCTTCTCTTTCAGGGTATCTTACATAAGTACCACTCATTTTTTTAGCATCGAATGTTACATAGTTTACTTTAGAAATATTGTTTTCTAAGCATTCTTTAATAACTGGATGATTCATAGAACTTTCACGAACGCTTATTGTATCGCCAGGTTTAACTTGATATGATGGAATATTTACACGTTTACCATTTACTAGTATGTGTCCGTGGTTAACTATTTGTCTACTTGCTCTTCTAGTTTTAGCAAGTCCCATACGATAAACTAAATTATCAAGTCTACTTTCAAGCATTATTAGTAAGTTTGTACCATGTATACCTTTTTTCTTACCAGCTGCTTCAAAAGTTTTTTTGAATTGCTTTTCTGTAAGACCATACATAATTCTTACTTTTTGCTTTTCTTGCATTTGAATTCCATATTCACTAAGTTTTTTTCTACTTGTTCCATGTTGACCAGGAGCAGAAGTTCTTTTTCTTAGTTCTTTACCAGATTCTAAAGTGCTAAATCCAAGTCTTCTTGACTTTTTAAAAGCAGGACCTGTATATCTTGCCATATAAACACCTCCTTATAAAATTATTTGAAAGTATGTTTATCAGTGTTCTCGCTAGTAGGGTGTTTATTTTGAGATTTTCACTAATGGCTAGTTACTTATCAAGTTTTATTAATAAACACGTTACTAGTTAAACAAAGTTGCCATTTCTTCCATGTAGTAAAGTATACTAAATTATTTTTAAAATATCAAGTTTTTTCTTTGTTTTTGAGTTAAATGTGTAAATTTCTCCTATTGTAAGTTTAGTTAGATTGTGTTATATTTTTTGTGTGATATTTGTTAAAAGTACTTGTGTAACGAATATATGTATGCTATAATGAAAATGTTTTTGGTAAAAGAGGAGAAGAAATGATAAGTATAGAGAAGTTAAAAAAGTATGCTAATAATTTAGAGTTTGATATGAAAGAAAGTGAGTATGAAACTTTAAGGGATGAATTTGAAATTTTGTTTAAACAAATGGAACTTATTGATAGTATTCCTGATATAGAGAAATATTCTCCTATGAGTTTTCCGTTTAAGTTAGAGGATGCTTATTTGAGAAGTGATGAGGTTACTATGTCTTTAGATAAAAAGGATGCTTTGGCTAATTCTAAAGATACTTTGAATGATTCAGTTAAGGTTCCAAAGGTGGTAGAGTAAAATGATAAGTGGTAAGTCAATAGATGAGTTAAGAAGTTTAATAGATAATGGTAGTGTTAGTAGTGAAGAGTTATTTAATGATGCTTTAAAACTTGCTAATGAGTGTCAAAGTGAATTAAATCCTTTTGTGACTATAATTAATAATTATGAACATACTAGTGGTAAGTCTATTTTGGATGGAATTCCTTATGCTTTAAAAGATAATTTTTCAACTAAGGGGATTTTAACTACTGGTTCATCAAATATATTAAAAGATTATGTTCCTGTTTTTGATTCGACTGTTTATAGAAAATTAAAGGAAAGTGGAGCTGTTTTAATGGGAAAGACAGTTTTAGATGAGTTAGCAATGGGAGGAAGTGGTCTTACTGGGCATACTGGGTACGTTAAAAATCCGTGGGACACTACAAGAATTCCAGGTGGAAGTAGTGCTGGTAGTGCAGTAGCTGTTTCAAAAGGTATAGTTCCTTTTAGTATTGGTAGTGATACAGGAGATTCAGTTAGAAAACCTGCAGCTTTATGTGGTGTTGTTGGGTTTAAGCCTACATATGGGAGAATTTCTAGATTTGGACTTTTTCCGTTTGCTTCTAGTTTAGATCATGTTGGAATATTTGCTAGGAATGTTAAAGATATTAGTTATGTTACTGATATTTTAAAGGGTAGAGATGAGATGGATATGACTACACTTCCAGATGAGGGATTTCTTTATTCTAGTAAATTAGATGAACCTATAAAGGGGAAGAAGTTATTTTATATAAAGGAGATAGTTGAGTCAGCAGTTACTAGTACTAATAAAGAAGTTATTAGTAAGTTTATGGATTTAGTTAATAAGTTAAGAAGTAATGGTATTACTGTAGAAGAGGTTAGTTTTGATAAAAGAATTTTAGAAGCTATTTTTCCTGTTTATTTTATTATTTCTTGTGCAGAAGCTACTAGTAATAATTCTAATTTAACTGGTTTTATATTTGGGCCTAGAAGTGAGGGGAGAACACCAGAAGAGGTTATGAAGAATACTAGAACAGTAGGATTTCAAGAGATGATTAAGAGAAGATTTGTGATAGGTAGTTATATTTTGGAAAGGGAAAATCAAGAAAAGTTATTTTTGAATGCTATGAGAGCTAGACATTTGATAGTAGATAAATTTAATGATTTGTTTTTAAAGTATGATGGGTTACTTCTTCCAGCTGGTGGTATTGCACCTAAAATTGTACCTGAAAAGGAAGCTGATAAACTTAATAATGAGTATTTAATTTTGGAAAATCATTTGGCTATTGGTAATTTTGGAGGGTACCCTAGTATTACACTTCCTAATGGATTTGTGTCAGGTATGCCAATTGGTGTTAATTTAACTTGTGCAGCTAAAAAGGATTTAGAGTGTTTACAGATTGCTAGTAAAATTGAAGAGGTTACTGGACTTAAAAATATTACTTCTGGAGGTGAAGTAGATGCTTAAAACAGTTATTGGACTTGAGATACATTGTGAACTTAATACTAAGTCTAAAATGTTTTCTGGTTCTAAAAATGAATATGAAAAGATGCCTAATCAAAATATTAGTGTTATAGATCTTGCGTTTCCTGGAATTTTGCCACTTCCTAATATTCAAGGGGTTAGAAAAGCTATTAAGCTTGCTTTAGCACTTAATTGTGAAGTTCCTAATGAAGTTATGTTTGATAGAAAGAATTATTATTATGCTGATTTGCCTAAGGGGTATCAATTAACTCAAATGACTAAACCTTTTGGGAAGAATGGGTATTTAGATATTGAGGTTTCTGGAAAACAAAAAAGAATTACTATTCATCAGTTACATTTAGAAGAGGATTCTGCTAGTATGGACCACTTTAGTGATTATAGTTTGATAAATTATAATCGTGCAGGCGTTCCACTTGTTGAGATTGTAACAGACCCAGTGTTTAATGATGAAAAAGAGGTTATTCAGTTTTTAGAGAGTTTAAGGACTATTATTAAGTATTGTGATGTTTCTTCTGCTTCAAGTGAAAAGGGAGAACTTAGAGTGGACGTTAATATTTCTATGATGGAAGAGGATGCTAAAGAGTTAGGTGTTAGGGCTGAAATAAAGAATATTAATTCTTTTAATAGTGTTAAGGAAACTATTCTTTATGAGATTAAGAGACAAACTGAGATTTTGGAAAGTGGAGGAAAAGTTTTACAAGAGACTCGTAGATGGGTTGACGATACTAAGGAAACTGTTTCTATGAGAGAAAAGGTTGATGCTATAGATTATAAGTATTATGTTGAACCTAATATTCCTGTTGTTAGTTTGAGTGAAGAGTTTATTAATGAGATAAAGAGTTCTATTCCTATGTTACCTAATGAGAGAAAGGAAAAATATATTAAGTCTGGTGTTAAAGAAAAGGATGCTAATACTATTATTAGAAATGTAGATATTTGCGAGTTTTTTGAGAATGTTTTATCTTTAGGAGGGGATGCACGGGAAGCGTCTAACTGGATTACTACTAGACTTCTAGGGTATATGAGTGCTAACTTTTTAACTATTAATGAGGTTTATTTAACACCTAGTATGTTAGTTAGTTTAATGAATATGGTAAGTAGTGGTAAAATTAGTACACAACAAGCTAAAGAAGTATTTAATTTGATACTTGAAGAAAAGAAGACACCAGAAGAGATTGTTAAAGAAAGAGGTATGGAGCAAGTTAGTGATATAGATGAGATTAAAAAACTTGTTAATAGTGTTTTGGATGAGTTTAATGAGCAAGTTTTAGTTTATAAGAGTGGTAAAACTAATATATTAGGGTTTATAATGGGTCAAGTTTTAAAGCAAAGTGGAGGAAAAGTTAATCCTAGTATTGCTAGTAAGATTTTAAATGAAGAGATAAGTAAGAGGTAACAATATTAAAAACACTTGAAATATTGTGTATGTTATGTTATGATTTAGATACACAGAAAAGTGTTTTTTTTATATGAAAAAATGTATAAAAACACTTGTGTGACAAATATATGTGTGTTATAATGTAATGCAGTGAAATATATTAATTTATAAAAAGAACTATTCTGGAGGTTGTTTATGAAAATAGGTTCATTTTTTAAAGGTGTTAAAAAGGAAACAAAGATGGTACGTTGGCCTAGTGGAAAAGATATGCTTAAATATTCTTCTGTTGTTTTGTTAATGATGGTATTTTTTGGAGTATATTTTTATTTATTAGACTTAATATTTACTTTTGTGAAAGGATTAGTGGCATAGATGGAAAACGAGAAATTATGGTATGTTGTAAATACTTATTCTGGACATGAAAGTAAAGTAAAAGAAAATCTACTTATGCGTACTGAGTCTATGGGTATGGAAAATAATATTTTTAGAGTTATAGTACCAGAGACTAAAGAAGTAGAGATTAAAGATGGTGTTAAGAAAGAAAAGATTAAAAAGATGTTTCCAGGGTATGTTTTAGTCGAAATGATTATGAGTGATGAAGCATGGTATGTTGTTAGAAATACACCTGGTGTAACTGGATTTATTGGATCTAGTGGTAAGGGGGCTAAACCTACGCCATTACTTCCTCAAGAGATTGATAAGATTTTGGCTGCTCAAGGATTAAATAGAATAGATGTTGAAACTGATTTACATGAAGGGGATTCTGTTACAATTATTGATGGGCCATTTAAGGGAATGTTTGGTAAAGTTCAATCTATTGATTTAGAAAATCAAAAGTTAAATGTTCTTATTGATTTATTTGGACAAGAAACACCAGTTGAAGTTGATATAGTACAAATTAGTAAAAGTTAGTTATTTATTTTAGGGGGTAAGGAAAATGAGAGAGATTTGTAGTGATGATGCGCTTTCAAGAGCGAAATTTATGGATGTTGAGATTAGTAGTGAATCTAATATTTTTGTTAAAAAGAATCTTGTTTATAAGATATTTAAGGATGATTTAGGTAAAAAAGCAAGAGATAGAAAAGAAAGAAAAGTTGAGATTTTGTCTGGTATTAAGACTAAAACAAAGGGATTAGTTTTACCTATAGATAAGATAGTAGTACCAAGTGGAGATAGGAGGATTTTTGTAGGTTATACTATGCCTTTTATTAGGAATAGTCAAACTTTGTTTGATTATGCAGTAAGAAGAAATAATAATATAGAGTATTTGGCTTTGCTTAGTAGAATTTCTAAGACATTAAGAGCTATACATAATTTGCCAGAAGATATTGTAATTGGAGATTTAAACTTTTTTAATATTTTAGTAGATAAGTCATTACATCATTATTTTATAGATTTAGATGGTGCAATGATAAGTGGAATGGAAAATGATAGGGTACCATCATTAACTGCTAGATATTTTGCGACTAGAAGAATTCCATATTGTGTTAATGTTAATACTGATAGATTAACTATGCTTTTGTATTTTTATAATAGTATTTTTGCTAGAGATATTCATGAAGTTAAGAGATACGAATATGATAAGAGAAGTGAACAAATAAAAGCATTAAAAGATTTAAAGAATTTATTTAGGGAACTTAAAAGAGGAGATAGAAAGGTACCTCATATTCCTTATTTGGATGAAGTTTTTGGAAATGTTAATTCTTATTCTAAATTAAGTTTAAAAAGAAAATATTAGATTAAATTCTAGTATTTTTTTTAAATGTGAGTAAATTAATATGTTTGCAGATTTGTAAATTTTTAGTATAATACTAGTAGAGGTGTTAATTAATGAAGTTTGATATAGTTTCATTATCTAATGTAGCAGTAAGGGCTAGTCAATACCCAACTGATGGTAAGCCTGAATTTTTAATAGTCGGAAGAAGTAATGTAGGTAAAAGTAGTTTTATAAATTGTATAGTAAATAGAAAGTCTATTGCAAGAACAAGTAGTAAGCCTGGAAAAACTCAAACTATTAATTTTTATAATATAGATGATTTATGTTATTTAGTGGATGTTCCTGGGTATGGTTATGCAGCAGTGAGTAATAAGAAGCAAGAAAAATTTGGTATGATGATAGAAGAGTATATAATAAATAGACCTAATTTAAAGCATGTATTTTTACTTGTTGATTATAGGCATAAGCCAACTGAGAATGATTTAATGATGTATGACTTTTTAAAATATTATAATTTACCAGTAACTGTGGTATGTACTAAATATGATAAAGTAAAAAAATCTGCCAAGGCTAAACAAGATAAATTAATAAGTAGTATTATTGATGTTGCAATGGGGGATGATATAATAAATTTTTCTAAAGTTACTAAGTTAAATAGAGATACTATAATAAGCATTATGGAGAGTAAATTAAATTATTAATATGATTTGACTTTTAATTAATAATTTTTTATAATGAATTTATGATATGGAGGGCTTGTCATAGTATGAAAAATGATAAAAAAGGGTTTACGTTAACTGAAATTCTTGTTGTTATAGTAATAATAGGTATAGTTCTAGCCATATCTATTCCTAGTATAGTGGCAATAAGGAAAAGAATTAATGAGAGATTATTACAAAGTAAAATAGATACAATTTTAGTTGCAGCAGAACTTTATGGAAGAGATAAAGGCTTTGCAACTGATACACTTATTTATGTATATACACTTATAAATGCTGATTATTTAAATAATGATATAGAACAAAATGCTACAAATTGTACTGGACTTCATACAGAAAATGGATGTGTGATAGATCCAACTAATGATACTAGTCTTAATGAACATAAAATTTTGATTAAGAGAACTGGCAATTCAATAGTTGCAGTTTGGGATGGTACTGAGGGTAGTTCTAGTGAAAAGGAATTAGTTGATGATGTTAAAGAAAGATTAGAATGTGATGTAATTACAGAAAGTAATCCATGTTTGTACCCAAAGGACAGTGTTAATAATTATTTATATTATAGTGGTGTTATGTGGAGAATTTTAGGTGTTTATAAAATAGATGGAACTGAAGTAGTAAAAATGGTAACTGATGATAATGTTGTTTGGGAAGTTACTACATAAAGAGCTTTAAATAGTTCTTTTTTTAATCTTTGCTGAAAAAAATGTAAAAAAGACTTGAATAAACGAATATATGTATGCTATAATGAACGCATAGCCGAGAAGAAAGGGTGGTGCATATGAAAAGAACTGTATGTCTAGTAGGAAAACCTAATGTAGGTAAGAGTACTTTATTTAATAGATTAGTAGGTAAAAAGGTAAGTATTATAGAAGATATACCGGGTGTTACAAGAGATAGAATATATGCAAGTGCAGTTTATAAAGATATACCATATTACCTTATAGACACAGGTGGTATCGATATAAGTGACGGTTCATTTAATGAAGAAATAAAAGTTCAAGTAGAGATAGGTATTAATGAAAGTGATGTAATAATATTTGTGGTAGATGGGAAAGATGGGCTTACAAATAATGATTTGATAATAAGAGATATGTTACGTAAGTCAAATAAAAAAGTAATAGTGGCTATAAATAAAGTTGATAATAAAAAAGTTAATGAAAATATATATGATTTTTATAGTTTAGGTTTTGATGAGTATATAAGCATTAGTAGTGAACATAATATTGGTATTGAAGAGTTGATGGACAAAGTAACAGAAGATTTTGAAAGTGATGTTGTTACTACAGATAATAGATTAAAGTTTTCAGTAATAGGTAGACCTAATGTAGGTAAGAGTAGTTTAGTGAATGCTCTTTTAAATGAAGAAAGAGTAATAGTAAGTAATGTAGCAGGAACTACTAGAGATTCTATAGATACAATTCTTAAGTATAATAAAGAAGAGTATGTTTTAATAGATACAGCTGGACTTAGAAAAAAGGGTAAAATATTTGAAAGTGTTGAAAAGTATAGTTTATTAAGAAGTATGCGCGCTATAGATAGAAGTGATGTGTGTATATTGGTATTAGATGGGTCTGAGGGAATAATTGAACATGATAAGCATATTGCAGGGTATGCAATAGAAGCAGGAAAAGCTTTAGTAATTTGTGTAAATAAATGGGACACTATTACGACTGATAAAGATGCAGAAATGAAAAAATGGAAAACAGATATAAAAAATAATTTTGCATTTATGCCTTATGCTAAAGTATGTTTTTTGAGTGCTAAAACTAAGAAAAGAATTAATAGTTTAATGCCACTGGTACTAGAAAGCTATAATAATGCTACTAAAGAAATAAAGACAAATATAATAAATGAAATAATAATGAATGCTTTTATAGAAGTACCACCTCCATCATATAAAGGTAAAAGATTAAAAATTTATTTTACACATCAAACTAGTACAAAGCCACCTAGGTTTGATATAGAGGTAAATAGTAAAGGTTTAGTTCATTTTAGTTATTATAGATATTTAGAGAATAAAATAAGAGAAAATATTGATTTTTCTGGTACACCAATAATATTACAATTTAAAAATAAAGGGGAAAATAACTAAAAACGAACTCTTATAAAACTAATTCATATACTAAATTAGAGGTGGGTATATGTCTAAAGATGATTTATTTGAAAGAATTGAAAAAAAGACAAATGTAAATAAAGATACAATATTAAGTTTGGCAAGAAAACTACAAGAGGGAGATTTTAAAAACGAAGAGAATTTAAGAAGTATAATAACTGAAATAAGTAAGATAACTGGAAAAGAAGTAAGTGAAGAAAAGACTGAAAAAATAGTAAATATGGTAATAAATGATAAAGTTCCAACAAATATAGATAAATATATATAAACGAAAAAGTACTTTAATTAGTACTTTTTTTAAATTAAAAAAGAGCTTTAGCTCTTATAACATATAAAGATTGGAATCAACTTGTACCTCGTCTTCAAGAGTACTAGCATTTTCTAATTTTCTAAGTCTTTGATCTATTCTTCTGATTTGTCTTTCTAATTTAGTAATTCTATTATCATATTCATCAATATAAGTATCGTTGTTGTTTTGATTTTGATAATTCATATTATTCATATTTTGGTTAATATTAGGTATAACATTAGGCCCATATGCTTGATAGTTTCCACTAATATTATAGCCTTGTGGTGGAATAAATTGTGGAGAAGTCATACCGCCCATTTGATAATTACCATAAAACATATCTCTATTAGCTCTATTTTCTTTCATAAAAAATCACTATTCCTTTACTAGTAGTATATGACAAATCACTATAATTAGTGTATAATTAATTTTGGTGAAATTATGAGACTAAAACATATAAAGGGCAGTGAAGATATTGTTTTTAATAATGAGAATGTTATAAAAAATCCTGAAATGTACTTAGGTAAGTGGAATAGTGTTTTTAAAAATAAGAATAAAATTTATTTGGAAATTGGTTCAGGAAAAGGTTCTTTTATATTAGGAAAAGCAAAAAAACATCCTAATATCAATTTTATAGCCTATGAAAAATACCCAAGTGTTTTATTAGGACTTTTAAAAAAGATAGAAGAAGAAAATATAACAAATTTAAAAGTGATATGTAGTGATGCTTATGAAATAGATAAAGTTTTTTATAAAGAAATAAGTAGAATTTATTTAAACTTTAGTGATCCATGGCCTAAAAAGAGACATGAAAAAAGAAGATTAACTAGTTTAGTATTTTTAAATAAATATGATAAAGTTTTTAAAAATTTTAAATTAATAGAACAAAAAACAGATAATGATGATTTATTTAATTATAGTATAGATAACTATAAGAAGAGTAAATATATTATATTAAAAAAGAGCACTAATTATAATGATACTATAAAAACTGAATATGAAGAAAAGTTTATTAAAGCAGGTAAAAATATAAATTATGTAAAGGTGTTTAAATTTTAAATGTAAAATTTAAGTTAAATCATTGCCTAAAAAAAGACACTATTATTTTTAAACAATGTTTGTTATAATAAAAACAAGAAGTGGGTGAACAAATGAAGAAAATACTTATATTAATTTCATGCATTTTTTTAACAGGTTGCACAACAGCTTTGTCAACAACCCTTTCATTAGATACTGCGGTAAGTACTATAACAAATGAAACAATAAATGAATCAAATACTGTGGGATTAGGTTTTAAATATTATAAGCCAAGAGATTTTACACTTTTAGATTATAAAGACTATAATCATACATTAATAAATAAGAGTTATAAATATTATTTAAATGTTGATATAAATAGTTATTTAGGTAAGAAAAGTAATAATTATGTAGTTGATAATAGTTTATATTATAGTAATAAATTTACATACAATAATAAAAATGGATTTTTAGAGATAAGAAATGGATTTAATAGTTACTTTTATATAAAAATGATGTATAATTATAGTTATATAGAGGTAAGTGTATTAGAAAAAGATATAAAAGAAGCAGTAATAAATAGTGCGATTATACTGACATCTATAAAATACAATGATAAAGTAATAGAAAAGCTAATAAACAGTGGAGATTTAAACGATAAAGAAACGACTTTTGAATTAGAAAAGCCAAAAGTTGAAAACAATAATAACATATTGGATGTTTATGGAAAAACTACAGAATAATAAAGTACAAGAGAAAGAGGTGTATTATGGGATTATTTGGAAAAATAAAAAATATTTTTTATGATGAAGAGATTGTAGAAGTCCCAGTAGAGAAAACAAAAAAAGAAGAAAAAGTTGAAAGACCAAAAGTGGAAGGATTTAAGCCACCTATTAGACCTGTAACAGTGGAAGAACCTAAAAGGGAAGTTGTTAAGGAAGAAGAAAAGACAGTTCCACCAGTGTATACTGAAAGAGAATTATTTAAATCTGAAACTACTTTTAAATTTCCAGTAATCGATGAAGATGATGAAGAACCTGTAAGAAGAACAAGACCTAATATTCTAGATATTGAAAGAAATCCTAAAAGAGAAGTTAAAGAGATAAAGTCAAGGATTGAGACAAAATATCCAGAAGTACAAAAGAAAGAGGAACCTAAAGAGGTTAAAACATTTAGGCCTAGTCCAGTAATAAGTCCAGTATTTGGGGTACTTGAAAAGAATTATAAAAAGGAAGAAATAATAGAAAGACAACAAAATATAAGACATACACCTAGTGAAATGAATTATGATTCTGTAAGAAGAAAAGCATATGGAACTTTAGAAGATGAATTAGAAAGTACATTATCAAAGATAACAAAAGAACCTGAAAAAAGAGAAGAAGTACATTATGAGAATAAAAATGATTTAAAGGGAGATACTAAATCTAGTGGTAATAAGAGCATACAAGATTTACTAAGTGAGATAGAAGTTAATAGAAATATTTCAATAGGTGACTTAGAAGAAAAGATAAAAGACAAAATAGAAAACAATGAAGAGATACCAGATCTTAAATTTGTTGATGAAGAAGACACTTATAAAAGTGTTAAAAAACAACAAGAAGAAGTAAAAGAAGAACCTAAAGAGCAACAAGAAGAAGATGATGATTTTGAAAAAACTTTGGAACATGATTTATTTAACTTAATAGATTCTATGTATGAAGAAAGGGATGGAGAATAAAAAATGCTAAAAGAAGCACTAATCGTTCTTGTCTATATAGCCTTAATAGTTTTTATCATATCATTGATAGTACTATGCATAAAATTAGTAGGAACACTAACTAAAGCTGACAGATTAATAGAAAACGTAACAAGAAAGGCTGAAAGTTTAGATGGGGTATTTAATATGATAGATTATACTACATCTAAATTCGGGGCTATAGGAGAAATGATATCGGGGTATTTAGGTGGAATTGTGAAGAAATTCATAAAAAGAAAAAGTTATGAAGACGAAAGTGAGGAAGAAAGTTATGAGTAGAAAAAATGAAAAGGGAAGTGGAATTGGTAAGTTCATATTAGGTGCTGGAATAGGTGCAGGTCTTGCTTTGTTATTTGCTCCTCAAGAGGGAAGTAAGACAAGAAAAGAGCTTAAAGATAAATTAGATGAGTTAGTAAAAAAAGCAAAGAATATTGATGTTGAAGATGTAAAAGCAGATATTTTACAAAGAGTAGAAGAGTTAAGAATGGAAATATCTGAGCTTGATAAGGAAAAAGTAATGAGTGTTGCTAAAACTCAAGCAAAGAAAGTGCAAAAGAAAGCAGAAGAATTATATGATTTAGCTAAAGAAAAAAGTACACCAGTAGTAGAAAAAGCAGTTAAAGAAGCAAGGGATGCTGCACTTAAAACTGCAAGAGAAGTAGTAAATAAATTAGAAAATGAGGAAAATAAAACTGAAAAGAAAACAAAAAAGAATGTTACAGTTCAGTCAAGAGATAGATGAGTAATCTATCTTTTGCTTCTATTATACCTTATTTTTTATGAATTTTTTAGTCTTATATTTTCTTCTTCAATGAAATATAATTAATTTATTAT
>CANQQR010000024.1 GCA_947626035.1 uncultured Bacilli bacterium
AAAACTAGTATAAAAATCAAAAAAATAAAAAAATTATAAAGTTTTGTATAGAAAATGCTTGACTTTATTATGGGAGGTGTTTTATGGAAATTAGGAAAAGAGATATTAGTATTATTATTTTAAGTGGTAAAGCTAGAAGTGGTAAAGATAGTTGTTATTTGGCATTACAAGATTATTATGAGGGGTTAGGTAAAAAGGTTAAGAAACTACAGTTTTCTTATTATATTAAAGAGTATGCTAAAGAGCTTAGTGATTGGGATGGAAGTGAAGAAAGTAAGCCTAGAGAGTTTTTACAAGTACTGGGGACAGATATTATAAGAAATAATATTGATAAAGATTTTTTTACTAAGAGAACTATTGAAGATATTAAGGTTTATAGTTATTTTTATGATGTTATTATTATTAGTGATGCAAGGTTTATTAGTGAAATTAATATGGTAAAAGAACAGTTTAGTGGGGTTAAGTGTATAAATGTTGTAAGGGAAGAGAGTAGTGAGTTATCATTAAAAGAGAAGATGCATGAGACAGAAAATGGATTAGATGGGTTTGATTCGTTTGATGCAGTTATATATAATGATAAGAGTTTAGATGATTTAAAAGAAACAGTTGTTTCTATAGTAAAGGATTGGAAGTGTTAGAGATGAATTTAAAGGATTTATATATTAATTATTTTGTGAGTAAAGGACATAAGCAAATTCCCAGTGCGCCTGTAGTGCCTGAAAATGATCCATCAGTTTTGTTTAATACTGCTGGTATGCAACCTTTAATTCCTTATTTAAAGGGAGAAGTTAAGCATCCTTATGGAACTAGGTTAGTTGATTATCAAAAGTGTATACGTACAAATGATTTGGATTCTATAGGAGACGCGACACATCATACATTTTTTGAGATGCTTGGTAATTGGAGTTTAGGAGATTATTTTAAGGATGAGAGTATAGATTATAGTTATGAGTTTTTGACTAGTGTTTTAAAGATTGATCCTAATAGACTTGCTGTTACTGTTTTTAGAGGTAATGAATATGTGCCAAGAGACCAAGTTTCTGCTGATGCTTGGAAGAGACATGGGATTAAGGAAGAGAGAATTGCTTATATGGGGGAAGATGATAATTGGTGGCCTAATATGGAGCTTTTAGGACCTTGTGGAAGTGATACAGAGATTTTCTATTTTAGAAGTGATGAGGAGGTTCCTTTGGTTTTTAATCCAGAAGACGATAGATGGGTTGAGATTTGGAATAATGTTTTTATGGAATATAATCATAATGAAGATGGGACTTTTACACCATTACCTAGTAAGAATGTTGATACTGGTATGGGGCTTGAAAGAGTTGTTGCTATTTTAGAGGGAAAGAATGATAATTATGAGTCTTCTGTTTGGATTGATGTTATTAAGACAATTGAGGAGATTTCAAATAAGAGTTATAAGGGTAATGAAGAGAGTATGAGAATTATTGCAGATCATACTAGAACTGCTGTGTTTATTAGTGCAGACCCAGCTGGTATTAAGCCTAGTAATACAGACCAAGGTTATATTTTGAGAAGACTTATTAGGAGAGTTATTAGACATGCTAAAAAGTTAGGTATTGATACAAGTAGTGACTTTTTTACTAGAATTGCTAATGTGATTATGGATCAATATGAGGAGTATTATAGTGAGATTAAGGAAAATAGAAGTGTTGTTTTAGAGGTTTTAAATAATGAGACTGTTAAATTTAATAGGACTTTAGAGAAAGGGTTAAGAGAGTTTCAAAAGATTGTTAGTAATATGTCAGGTAATGTTATTTCAAAAGATTTAGCTTTTAAGTTATATGATACTTATGGTTTTCCTATTGAACTTACTGTTGAACTTGCACGTGAAGCTGGCTTACTTGTAGATACTTTAGGTTTTAAAGAGAAGTTTAAGGCTCATCAAAGTTTGAGTCGCCAAAATAGTGCACATAAGTTTAAGGGTGGACTTCAAAGCGATGGTGTTATTGAAACTAGGTATCATACTGCTACACATTTACTTAATGCTGCTTTAAAGGATGTTATTAATAAGGATGTTCATCAAAAGGGAAGTAATATTACTAGTGAAAGGATGAGGTTTGATTTTTCTTGTGACCATAAGTTAAGTGAAGAAGAGAAAAGTAAGGTTGAAGAGTTAGTTAATAAGTGGATAAGTGAAGATATTCCTGTTACTAAGACTATAATGAGTAAGGAAGATGCGATTAAGAGTGGTGCTGAGTGTATGTTTATTGATAGGTATCCATCAGTTGTTAGTGTTTATAGTATAGGAGACGTTAGTCATGAGTTATGTGGTGGGCCTCATGTTAGTAGTACTGGCGAGCTTGGTAAGTTTAAGATTATAAAAGAAGAAGCTTCAAGTGCGGGTGTTAGAAGAATAAAGGCTGTGCTTAGTAATGAGTAGTATTTTTGATTTAACGTATGATGAGTTAGAGAGTATTTTAGTTAGTAATAATTTTAAGAAGTTTAATGCTACTCAGGTATTTGAGGGTGTTTATAAAAAACGAGTTAGTAGTTTTTCTAGTATTAGTAATATTAGTAAAGAGTTAAAGAGTTTTTTGTCTAGTAATTATAGTTTAGATTATTTAGAAGTTATTACAGCTTTAAGAAGTGATGATACTAATAAATATTTGCTTCAAGTTCAGAGTGATGCAGTTGAGTGTGTGCTTATGAAGCATGATTATGCTAATAGTCTTTGTATTAGTACTCAGGTTGGATGTAATATGGGATGTGCTTTTTGTGAGAGTGGTAGACTTAAAAAGCAAAGGAATTTGAGTGTTAGTGAGATTGTTTTACAGGTTTTAACTATTGAGAGGTTAGAGAATATTAGAATTCAAAATATTGTTATTATGGGTATTGGAGAACCTTTTGATAATTATGAATGTTTGGTTAAGGCTTTAGATATTTTGACTTCTCCTAAAGGTGTTATGATAGGAAGTAGACATATTACGGTTTCTACTTGTGGTATTGTTCCTAAGATTTATGATTTTGCCAATTTAGATACTCAGGTTAATCTTGCGATTAGTTTGCATGCACCAAATGATGAGTTAAGAAGTAAGTTAATGCCTATTAATAGGGTTTATAAGATTAAGGATGTTATGGATGCACTTCAGTATTATATAGAGAAAACTAATAGGAGAGTTACTATTGAATATATTTTGTTAGATGGGGTAAATGATAGTGATGAGTGTGCGATGGAGCTTGTTAATCTTATTAGGGGTAAGCTTATGTATGTTAATTTGATTCCATATAATAGTACTAGTCATAGTGAGTTTAAGAGGTGTTCTAAGGAGAAGATTAATCATTTTTATCAGATTTTGAGTCGTTATGTTGGGGTTGGTGTTAGAAGAGAGATGGGTAAAGATATTAAGGGGGCTTGTGGGCAACTTAGAGCAAGTCATAATGGTAATGAATAAAAAAATTTATTAGAAAAGGATGTGTGAGTTTTATGTGTACTGCTGTTACTTATGGTACAAAAGACCATTATTTTGGTAGAAATTTGGATTTAGAGTATTCATATATGGAGACTGTAACTATTACACCAAGGAATTATTTGTTTAAGTTTAGAAAGGTAAAAGATATTAGTAAGCATTATGCTATTATTGGTATGGCTTATGTGAAAGATGAGTACCCACTTTATTACGATGCTATTAATGAGATGGGGTTAGGTATGGCTGGTCTTAATTTTCCAGGTAATGCAGATTATAAGGAAGAAGTGAGTGGTAAAGATAACATTGCACCTTTTGAGTTTATTCCTTGGATTTTGTCACAGTGTGCTTCTGTTAGTGAAGCTAAGGATTTACTTAGTAAGATAAATATTATTAATTTGAATTTTAGTGATGAGTTACCAGTTTCTCCACTTCACTGGATTATTGCTGATAAGAATAGTTCAGTAGTAGTTGAGCAAGTTAAGGATGGTTTAAGGGTATATGATAATAGTGTTGGGGTTTTAACTAATAATCCAACTTTTGATATTCAAATGTTTAATTTAAATAATTATATGGGTTTGTCTAAAGATGCACCTGTTAATAGTTTTTCTTCTAAGATAGAACTCGATACTTATAGCCGTGGTATGGGTGCTTTAGGGTTACCTGGAGATTTGTCTTCTATGTCAAGGTTTGTTAAGGCAACTTTTACTAAGTTAAATTCTATAAGTGGTAATACTGAGTCAGAGAGTATTAGTCAGTTTTTTCATATTTTAGGTTCAGTTAATCAACAAAGAGGATGCGTTTATATGGGGAATGATAAGTATGAAGTGACTATATATAGTTCTTGTTGTAATTTAGATAAAGGAATTTATTATTATACTACTTATGAGAATAGTCAAATTACTAGTGTTGATATGTATAAGGAAGACTTAGATCTTAGTAGTTTAGTTAGTTATGATTTAATTAAGGGACAACAAATAAGGGAGCAAAATTAGGGTTTATTTTGATTATTAATAATGATAGATAGTAAATAGAGAATTAGATAACTAATGTTTATTTAATTCTTTTCTTTTATATATAATTTAACAAGTCTTGTAGTTTTCTATTTTGTTTGCTTGATACCTAGTTTTTTAAGTGTTATACTTTATTTGTAAGGATGGAAGCAATATGAAAAAAAATTATGATAGTGTTAATTTATTTAATATTGAAGATATTAAGAATAGTATAATAGAAGGGGATACAATAGAAAATTTAAAAAAAATTCCTGATGAAAGTATTGATTTAATTTTTGCTGACCCGCCATATTTTATGCAAACAGAGGGAGAATTGTATAGAACTGATGGTTCTAAATTTCAAGGTGTTGAAGATGAATGGGATAAGTTTTCTAATTATAACGAGTATGATAAGTTTTGCTTTGAATGGTTAAAAGAATGTAAAAGAGTATTAAAAAAAGACGGATCTATATGGGTGATAGGTTCATTTCAAAATATTTATCGTCTTGGCTACATTATGCAAAATTTAGACTATTGGATTTTAAATGATGTTATATGGTCTAAACCTAATGCAGCACCTAATTTTGCTGGAACAAGATTTCAAAATTCTCATGAAACTTTAATTTGGTGTACAAAGTCAAAAAAATCAAAATATACATTTAATTATAAAACAATGAAATATTTGAATAATGATAAACAAGATAAAAGTGTATGGGACATTGGTATATGTATAGGAAATGAGAGATTAAAAGGTGAAGATGGAAAGAAAATTCATTCAACTCAAAAACCTGAAAAGTTATTATATAAAGTTGTTTTGTCAACTTCAAGACCAGGAGATATTGTTTTAGATCCGTTTTTTGGAACTGGAACAACTGGAGCTATTGCTAAGTTATTAGGAAGGAATTATATAGGAATTGAAAGAGAACATGATTATAATGTGGCTGCTCAAAAAAGAATTGATAATGTAGTCCCATTAAATGACGATATTTCTAATTTGAAATTAGAGGTAAAGCCACCTAAGGTTCCTATGAAAAAATTATTAGAAGTAGGCATATTACGAGAAAATGAAATTTTATATAATAAAGATGGAAAAGAAATTTGTAAAGTTAATAGTGATGGTAATGTATATGATAACGAAGATATTTTATCAATTCACAAAATGTCAGCAAAATATTTAAATAAAACAAATAATAATGGTTGGGATTATTTTTATGTAAAAGAGAAAGATTTGATATCAATTGATAAATTAAGATATGATTATATAAATATGGAGGTAAGTAATGGTTAGTATAATAAAGTATGAAGAATTTGTTGATACATTAAAATCAACTGTTTATAAGAATGCTAAAGCTAATTTAATAAATAAAGTAGCTGCTAATCCTGCAAGGTATATTGGTATTTTTAGAACAACATCACCTGAATTAAAACTAATTCAAAATATTACTCAATCTCATGAAATTAGTTTTGGTGATTTTATTGAAGATATTATTACAATTTATTTAGGTCATTATTATAATAATCTTCCAAAAAGAGCAACGTATAAAAATGAAGTGATTCTGTTTGATCAATTATTTGAGTATAATGATAAAATATTTATGATTGAACAAAAAATGAGAGATGACCATGATTCATCCAAAAAAAGAGGACAATTTGAGAATTTTTTAAAAAAAGTAGAATATTTAAAGGAAACATATCCAAATAAACATATAGAAGCTGGAATGTGGTTTATTGATCAGTCATTAGTTAAGAATAAGCGATATTATCAAGAAAGAATTAATGAAAATCAAAATAAAGGTGCAAATTTGCACTTATTCTATGGCGATGAGTTTACTAGGTATTTAGAAAAAGAAACTATATGGGATGAGATGACTGAATATATATTTAATTGGAAAATGTCAGAGGATAGCAAGATTGAATTAAATTTTGAAAATGACTGGGAAGAAACAAAGAAAGAATTGTTAAATAATGTATCTAAAAATACATGGAAAAAAATTATAAAAAATGAAAATGTGGTAAGAGAAATATTACCGATTTTATTTCCAACAGGCAAATACAAAGAGATTTTAGAAATATTAAATATTAAATAATCTTTCTATTTTTGCATGTCTAATAGTTACTTACTTTTACATATAATTTAACAGAGTTCTTTAAAATTTGTTTTTTTTATGATATACTTAATTTTAGTTAAGTAAAATAGTTAATGAAACGAGGTGTATATATGCTTTCACATTATCAAACTGACCCTGGAAAAGTAAGAAGTCATAATGAAGATAGTGTAACTATAGTGCAAGATTTAAATAATGATTATCTTTTGATGGTGGCTGATGGAATGGGAGGACATAGGGCTGGAGAGGTTGCTAGTTCTATGGCTGTTACTGAAATTGGTAAGAGATTTCAAAATATGAGTAGTCTTGGTAGTAAGGTAGATGCTATTACTTGGATTAAGGAAATAGTAGAAGAAGTAAATAGTGATATTATTAAGTATGCTAATGGACACGCTGATTCTACTGGGCTTGGTACTACTTTAGTTTGCGCGATTTTGACTAATGATTATTTGATTTTTGCTAATGTAGGGGATTCTAGTGGGTTTGTTTTTAAGAATGGAAAATTATATAAGGTAACTAAGGATCATACACTTGTTAATGTATTAGTTGAGACAGGTGAGTTAAGGCCTGAGGAAGCAGAGAGTCATCCTCAAAAGAATGTTCTTATGAGAGCACTTGGGGCTTCAGAAAAGGTTGAAGTAGATATATTTGTTGTTGAAGATGATGTGGATGGTATATTCTTGTGTAGTGATGGTCTTACTAATATGGTAACTAAGGAGCAAATAGAGAAAGTTTTAAATGATGAAGAGTTAGATATTGAAGAAAAGATAGATAAACTTATTGTTAAAGCAAATTTACGTGGTGGTAATGATAATATTTCTATAGCATATTTGTGTGAAGAAGGTGGAAAGAAGTGATAATAAAAGGGACTAAGATTAATGATAGATATTCTATTATTAAGACCTTGGGCGAAGGTGGAATGGCTAATGTTTATTTAGCATATGATACTATTTTAGATAGAAATGTTGCTGTTAAGGTTTTAAGAGGAGACCTTGCAAATGATGAAAAGTTTGTTAGACGTTTTCAACGTGAAGCTTTGAGTGCTTCTAGTTTGTCTCATCCTAATATTGTAGAGATGTATGATGTTGGAGAAGATGATGGACAGTATTATATTGTTATGGAGTATGTTGAGGGGAAGACTTTGAAGCAACTTTTGAAGAAAAGAGGAAGTTTGACTATTACTGAGGTTATTGACATTATGAGTCAACTTACTGATGGAATGGCACATGCACATGATAGTTATATTATTCATAGAGATATTAAGCCTCAAAATATTATGATTTTAGAGAATGGTCTTATTAAGATAACTGATTTTGGTATTGCTATGGCTTTAAATAGTACACAACTTACTCAAACTAATAGTGTTATGGGTAGTGTTCATTATTTACCACCTGAGCAAGCAAATGGTAAGGGTAGTACTATTAAGAGTGATATTTATTCTATGGGTATTTTGATGTATGAACTTCTTACTGGTGGTGTTCCATATAAAGGAGATAATGCAGTAGAGATAGCACTTAAGCATTTAAAGGAGCCTCTTCCTAGTATTAGGAAAATTCTTCCAGAATTACCTCAGTCTATTGAGAACATAATATTAAAAGCGACAGCAAAGAATCCTATGAATAGGTATAAGGATGCAAGAGAGATGCATAAAGATATTATTACTGCACTTGATGAGTCTAGGGCTAATGAGAAGAGGTATGTTTATCCTTATTCTGAAACTGATATTGATAATACTAAGGCTTTAGATAATGCAGTAAAGGAGGTAAAGGCTAAGGACGATGCTAAGAATGAAGAAATGAAGAGAATAGAGAAAGAGGAGAGTAAAAGTCAAAATAAGATTCTTATTATTTTAGCTAGTATATTTACTGGACTTGTTGTTTTAGCGACTGCAGTTGTGTTTTTGCTTCCACGTCTTACAAGTGGTAAGACTATAGAGATACCTGACGTTAGTGATTTGAGCGAAAAGGATGCTAGTAATTTGCTTACTAAGAAAGGGTTACAAGTAGGATGTGGCGAAGAAGATTATGAGTATGTTGCTAGTGATAGTGTTAAAGAGGGGTATGCTGTTAAGACTAGTCCAAGTGCTGGTACTTTGGTTAAAGAGGGTAAAAAGGTTTGTATTTATTTAAGTAGTGGAGACGCATCTTTTGAGATGGAGGATTTTGTTCGTCAAAATTATATTGAGGTTAAGACTTTTTTAGAGACTAAGTATGGATGTAATGTTGTAGTTGAGAAACAAAAGGTAAAGGAAAGTGATAATTTTAAAGAGGATGATGTAGTTAGTACTAATCCTAAAGCTGGAGAAGTAGTGAAGAATGGAGCTAATGTTACATTGTATATTCCAGAGGTTGAGATACTTTATCCTGATTTTACAAGTGGTTATACAGTAGAACAAGTACAAGAATTTGCTAAGAAGTATAATTTGAGTGTTAATATAAATTATGAAGAAAATAGTGTGTTAGCACCTGGCACTATTATTGCGCAAGATAGGGCTAGTGGTTCAACTGTTGTAGAGGGCATAACTATTACTATTACTGTTACTAAGACTCCAGAAGTTGTTGAAGATATTGTGATGCCTGATGGAGAGGGAGAAGAAAGTGAAAGCGAGTAGGGTTTTAGGTAAGATTATAAATATTAATAAGGATTTATACACTGTTATGGTTAATGACAGTGTTTTTCCGTGTTATGTAAGAGGGAAGTTAAGAGGTGTTAAGTTAACTGTTGGGGATGATGTAATTATTTCTAGTGATACTTTGACTATTGAAGAGGTAAAGCCAAGGAAGAATAGTTTAGTTAGGCCTCTTATTTCTAATATTGATAAACTTTTTATTGTTATTAGTACTCATATACCTGAGTTTAGTACTTATTTACTTGATAAGTTTTTGGTTTTAAGTTACATTAATAATATAGAGCCTGTTATTATTGTTACTAAGTTAGATATTTGTGATAAGTTAGAGAAAAGGGAAGTAATTAGGTGTTTAAAGTATTATAAGAAGCAAGGGTATAAGGTTTTTATTAATAAAGATATAAGGAAGATTAAAAGAGAGATGAGGGGATGTGTTGTTGCTTTAGCAGGACAGACTGGAGCTGGTAAGAGTACTTTTTTAAATAGAATTGATAAGAGTCTTAATTTAAAGACAGGGGAAGTTAGTACTCATTTGGGTAGAGGAAAGCATACTACTAGGATGGTTAGTTTGATTCCTATTAAGGATGCTTTGGTTGCTGATACACCTGGGTTTAGTTCTTTAGAGATAGATGCAACTAATGAGGAGATTAGGAATGCTTTTGTTGAGTTTGGGTTTAAGTGTAAGTATAGTACTTGTACTCATGTTAAGGATGATGGTTGTTTTGTTATTGAGAGAGTAAAAAAGGGTGTTATTTTAAGAAGTAGGTATGAGAATTATTTAAAGTTAATTAAAGAGAGGTAGGTTTATATGTTAGTTAGTGGTTCTTTTTTGTCTGATAAGATTAAGCCCAAGGATGCAATTTTGATGTTTCATGAGTCTAGTGTTGATTTTTTACATGTGGATGTTATGGATGGGAAGTTTGTTAAGAGTAAGAGTTTTACTATAAGTGAAGTTGAGAAGTTTAGTAGTTATACTAATAAAAAATTAGATATTCATTTGATGGTTAGTAATCCACTTAAGTATGTTGATTCTTTTAGTTTGCTTAATACAAGTTATATTACTTTTCATTATGAAGCTGTTAAGGATGTGAGTGAAGTTATTAATCATATTAAAAATAATGGTATAAGAGTAGGTATTAGTATTAAGCCTGAGACAAGTGTTAGTAGTATATTGCCTTTTTTAAAGGATGTTGATTTGGTTTTGATTATGAGTGTAGAGCCTGGGGCTAGTGGACAAAAGTTTCTTCCTAGTGTTTTATATAAGATAGATGTTTTAAAAAGAGAGATAATGGAAAAGGGGTATAGTACTATTATTAGTGTAGATGGTGGGGTTAATGAAAGTAATATTGATGTTTTAAAAGAGAAAAAGGTAGATATGGTAGTGAGTAGTTCTTATTTACTTAGTGGAGATATGGAGAGTAAGATTAGATATATTAAGTCTTAAAAATTGCATATCAAAAGTGTTAAAATTTGCATATCAAAAGTGTTAAAATTTGCATATTGAATATTGAATTTGTATAGTTTATTTATAATTTTAGTGTGGTTTTACCTATTTTTATATTAAGATGTAATTATTGTTTGGAAAGAATTAGATAACTAGTGTTTATTTAATTTTTTTTTGTATTAAATTTAGTTAATTTGTTAATGATAAGAATGAGAGAGTATATTATGTTATTTATTATTTTTAATTATAATTTGTAATTGACAGTAAATATAATAAAAAGTATAATTATTTATAGATAATAAGGAGGCTAACTTGTATGGAAATGGAAACAAAAGGTGTTAAATATATTGTAGTATCTTTGATTAGTATATTAGTTTTAGCTATTGGTTTAAGTGTGGCTTTTTTTACTAATAGAGTTACAGGGGAAAATAAGAATTTAGTTGTTGTTAGTAAGAATATTAGTATTATTTATGATGATATTGAGAGTAAAGAGATTGCTGCTGAAGAAATAACACCAGGATGGACTGATTATAAAGAGTTTTCTGTAAAGAATGAGGGTACTGATGATTATGAGTATGATATTATTATTAAAGATATGATTAATGGTTTTACTGCGCCTAATGGACTTCAATATAAGATAACTAGTAGTGATGATGGTGCTTATAATATGACTGATTTTTTAGATGTGCCTAAGAGTACAGAAAAGATAGATGCAAAACTTGCATATAGTGTTCCTATAGGATTGGGTAAGACACATCATTATAGAATTGATTTTAGGTATTATGATGATGAATATATAGATCAAAGTGAAGATATACTTAAGACTTTTGAGGGGTATATGTATATAACTGATGGAACAGTTGAACCTACACTTGCAAATTATTTAGTTAGTAAGTTTGGAGTTGTTGGTCAAAGGGATGATTTTAGTAAAATAGTAACAGAAGGTTCAGTATATTATGAAGATGGTAAATGGACTGAAAATGGTAAGAAAGTATATTATTATGCAGGAAATTCAGAAAATAACTGGGTATATTTTGCAGATAAATATTGGAGAATAATAAGAACAAATGAAGATGGAGGATTAAGGCTATTATATGCAGGAAGTAGCCCGACAGCTGAAGATGCATATATAAGTACAATGGCATACAATACAGAACATAAAAACACAACATATGTAGGTTATATGTATAGTACAGGAAGTAGTTTGTCAGCAATAAGAGGAAATGGAACAAGTAGTCCAATAAAGAGTACTTTGGATAATTGGTATACAAGTGATTTGCAAAGTTATGACAAGTATATAAGTAAGACTGCAATATATTGTAATGATAGAAGTACACAAACAGGATGGAGTTCAAGTGGAGAAATGTACTATAACGGAAGAACTAAATTTTATACAAATAAAACAGATAATTCAAAGAACCATCCATCATTTAAATGTGGCGTAGATGGCTCTGGTAAATTAAATTCAGATTCACCTGATGCTGAAAGGAAGAAGGATATGTTTAGTGTAAGCGGGGCTTCAGGCGGTAACGGAGCTCTAACAAAGCCAATAGGTTTGATAACAGCAGACGAAATAGTGTTCGCAGGAGGCTTTTATGGAACTAAAAACCCAGATGCTTACTACTATAGGAACGCTTCCGGAGGAAGTTCAACCGGAACAAACAGGTGGTGGACAATGAGTCCGCATTACTTCAGCGACAGTGGCGCGGTCGTGTTTTACGTGTACGGTTCCAGCAACGCTGGCAGACTGAACGCCAACAGCGTCAACTTTCCGAGTGGCGTCGTGCGTCCAGTAATTTCTCTAAAATCTTGTGTAGAGTTTGAACCTGATGGAGATGGAAGTTCAAGTAATCCTTATACAATAAAAACATTTGAAGATAGTTCTACTTGCGCATTAGCAGTTAATTAGGAGGTTATATTAAATTATGGATAAAGTTAATAAAAGATATTTAATCGTGGGTATTGTTTTTACTTTAGTTGTATGTATTGGTTTTAGTGTAGCTTTCTTTACTGCTAATATTAGTGGAGATACTAAAAAGGTTACTATTAATGCTGGTAGTTTGTATATTGTTTTTAATGATGATAATACGATTAATGCTACTAAGGTAGGACTTGATTGGCATACTAGTAAGACATTTAGTGTAGAAAATCAAAGTAAGAGAGATTTTTCTTATGATATTAATTTAGAGGAGCTTATTAATACGTTTGAAACTTATGGTTATTTACAATTTAGAATAACTAGTAGTGATAGTGGAGCTGTTAATATGACTGATTTTGAAGCTATTAAGCAATGTGATAGTGAGTGTATTCAAACGCTTGCTAAAAATATTACTATTCAAGGAGGAAAGACACATAATTATACTATAGAGTTTCAATATTTAAATGATGATAATGTTAATCAAAGTGGAGATATGGGAAAGACTTTTAAAGGTAAGTTAAATATTGTACAACATAAGCCTACATTAGCAGAAACTATTGGTGAAAAATATTCTAGTAGCGCTACTAAGAGAGAAACTTTTTCATCAATAGTTGAAGAAGGTAATGTATATTATGAAGATGATAAGTGGACAGAAGATGGAAGTAAGGTATATTACTGGGCAGGAAATACAGAAGATAATTGGGTAAAGTTTGGTAGTGATGAATCTGGTAATGAATTATGGTGGAGAATCATAAGAACAAATGAAGATGGAGGACTTAGGTTATTATATGCAGGAAGTAGTCCAACAACTGAAGATGCATATATAAGTACAATGGCATATAATGAAGCATATGATAATACAACATATGTGGGTTATATGTATAGTACAGGAAGTACTTTGGCAGCAATAAGAGGAAATGGAACACCAAGTCCAATAAAGGATACTTTAGATAGTTGGTATACAAGGGATTTGCAAACTTATGATAAGTATGTAAGTAAAACTGCAATATATTGTAATGATAGGAGTTCTTCAACAGGATGGCAAAATAGTGGAACAATGGATTATAACGGAATAACTAAATTCTATACAGATAAATCAGATAATTCAAAGAACCATCCATCATTTAAATGTGGAGTAAATGGTTCAGGTAGTCTAAATACAGATTCACCTGATGCTGAAAGGAAGAAAGATATGTTTAGTGTAAGCGGGGCTTCAGGCGGTAACGGAGCTCTAACAAAACCAATAGGTTTGATAACAGCAGACGAAATAGTGTTCGCAGGAGGTTTATCTCAAACTAATAACCCAGATGCTTACTACTATAGGAACGCTTCCGGAGGAAGTTCAACAGGGACACACTGGTGGTGGACAATGAGTCCGTCTAGCTTCGACGGCAGCTACGCGTACGTGTTTATTGTGGGCGGTTCCGACGTCGCTGGCTACTTGAGCGACGGCGGCGTCAACGATTCGAGTAACGTCGTGCGTCCAGTCGTTTCTCTGAAATCTTGCGTTCAATTGAAAGGTTCAGGAACTACTGATAGTCCATATGAAGTAGTTGAGATGGATGATAGTGATACTTGTGCTAAAAAGAGTAATTAGTTATTAAAATCGCCACTAAGGCGACTTTAATTTTACTTTATTGTGTATAAAATATAGTACAATAGTGTATGAAAATATATAGTTATCGACCAATTTCGGTGTAGTGAGTGTTAAAAGTGGTCGATAACTTGACTTTTTTGGCTTCTAATTTTATAATGAAATTAAGGAGAATAGTCTGAAAAATAATTATTTTCATGACTATGTGTACCTTGAACAAAGTGAAAGGAATGTGTGGTTATTATGGGAAATTTGTATAAGAGAGAAGAGTATTTATCTAAGATAAGAGGGTTTTATAATGATGCTTCTATGATTAAAGTTATTACTGGTATTAGAAGATGTGGTAAATCTTATTTTTTAAAAAGTGTTATTGAAGAGCTTAAAAGTAATGGTGTCAAAGATAAAGACATTATTTATATAGAACTTGATAAGAAAGATTATATTCATATTACTGATTCTTCACAATTAGAATCTGTTATTGATAGTTTTATTGTGGATGATGATTTTAAGTATTTGTTTATTGATGAAGTAGAGAATGTTAAGAATTTTGAAAGTGTTGTTAATTCTTATAGAGAAGAGGGTAATATTTCTATATTTTTAACTGGTTCTAATTCTTATTTATTATCAGGAGAAATTGTTACTAAATTGATTGGAAGATATATTGAAATAGAAATGTTACCTCTTAATTTTTATGAGTATGTTGATATGAAGAAGTTTTTAGGAAAGGAAGTTAATAGTAATATTTATATTGAGTTTGAAGATTTTATTAGAAATGGTGGATTTCCTGGAGCTTTATATTATGATAAATATGAAGATAAACTTTTATATACTATAAATGTAATTAAGCAGATTTTTGAAAAAGATATTAGAACACATAGGAAGATAAAAGATAAGGCTTTGTTTGATGTTATAGAAAAATTTGTTGTTAATAATTTTGGACAAATTATTTCTGTTGGAAGTATTTATGATTATTTAGTAAATAATGAAAAAATTTCTATAGATAGACGCACTATTAAAAATTATATTGAGGTTTTAGAGAATGCTAAGATTATTTATTCTTGTGATTTGTTTGATATTAAGTCTAAGAAAGTAATTGAAAAAGAGAAGAAGTATTATTTAGCAGATTTAAGTATATATTATTTATTAAATTCTGATAATAGAATTAATTATGGACCTGTTTTAGAGAATGTTTTATTTTCTTATTTAAAGAGTAAAAATTATAGTTTAAGTGTTGGTAGAATTGGTAATTTAGAGTGTGATTTTATTGCTAGACGTGGTGTTTCAGAGTATTTTTATATTCAAGTTAGTAAAAATATTGATGATGAGAAAACTAAAAATAGAGAGTATAGACCTTTTTATGAGATAAGGGAAATGTACCCTAGATATTTGTTTGTATCAGATTTGATTTTACAAGATAATGTTGATGGTATTAAGAATGTTAATATTGTTGATTTTATATTTAATAATAAAGATTTAAAGTGATTAAAATAAAAACGAGGTTGTTATTTTAGATTAATAGTCTCGTTTTTTATATTGGAATTGGTTAAAAATGCTTGTGTGACAAATATATGTATGATATACTTTTGATGTGCAGAAAGTGAGGGAAAGTTATGACAAATAAAGTTAAAGATTTAATTCAAAATGGAGAAAAAGTAAATGTTGAATTAAAAACTTCAAGTAGTTTACTTCCTAAAAGTTTATTTGAGACTGTTTGCGCTTTTTTGAATACAATTGGTGGATATATTATTTTAGGAGTAAATGACGAAAGAGAAATTATTGGAATAAAAAGGGAAAATGTTGATAAGTTAAAAAAAGATTTTGCGAGTAAGTGTAATAATGAAGAATTGATAAGTCCTACAATTTTTTGTGAGTTAAAAGAAGTTTTAGTGGATGGAAAAATAGTTCTTTATACTTATATACCAGAATCAAAAAATGTTCATAAGACTAAAAATAAAGTTTTTATGAGAAATCATGAGGGGGATTTTGATGTTACTAGTAATATGAATTTGATTGTTCAAATTCATAATCAAAAGAATAAGATTTATGATGAAGATAGAGTTTATTCTTATATTGATATAGAGGAAGACATTAATCATGAATTAATTGAAAAAGCAAGGCAACTTGCTAATTCAAATGTTAATAAGAGGCATCCTTGGATGGACATGACAGATTTGGAATTATTAAAAAGTGCTGGTTTGTATAAAAAGGATGCTATTACTAAAGAGAGTGGCATTACTTTAGCAGGAATTATGTTGTTTGGTTATGATAGAACTATTTTAAATGTAAATCCATATTGTAGAACTGATGCAATTTTAAGGATTGATGATTTAGATAGGTATGATGACAGAGATTTTGTGGAGACAAATCTTTTAGACATGTATGATAGGTTATTGGATTTTATTAAAAAATATACTAAAGACAGGTTTACATTAAATTCTAAAAATATAAGAGTTAGCGCAATTAGTATTATTGCACGTGAGATGGTTTTGAATAGTCTTATGCATCGTAATATAATTGATGGACATACTAGTAGAGTAATTATTTATAAAGATAGAATGATAATGGAAAATCCTAATTCATTTAGTACGATGGGGTATCTTACAGTTCATAATTATATACCATTTGCAAAGAATCCAACATTAGCTAAATTTTTTAGAGAAATTGGTTATGCGGATGAATTGGGAAGTGGTATAAAAAGAATAACTGAAAATTCTATTTTATATTCTGGTAAGCCACCAATTATTGAAGACAATGAGATGTTTAGAATAACAATTCCTTTAACTAGAGAAAAAAAGTATAGTGAAGTAGAACTTAAAGAATTAGTTTTAAAAGAAATGAAAAGTGATTATAATGCTAAGAAAAAAACTAATACAGATAAAACTTTAAGTTCTGATGATGAAATAGTTTTATCTGTATTAAGTGAAAATCCTAGCATAACTGCTGATGAAATGTGTAAGAGAACTGATTTTTCACTTAGAAAAATTTATAGAATATATGATAAATTAAAGGAAAATAAATATATTGAACGTGTGGGTTCAGACCGAAGTGGCTTTTGGAAAGTAATTAAACGTAGGTAATATTTTATCTACGTTTTTTAAGCGATAAATGGCAGTGATGTGGCAGTGATGTGGCAGTGATGTGGCAGTGATGTGGCAGTGATGTGGCAGTGATGTGGCAGTGATGTGGCAGTGATG
>CANQQR010000025.1 GCA_947626035.1 uncultured Bacilli bacterium
CATATCTAGCATATTAATAATACCATATTGTTTTTAATTTGTATATAATTCCATCAGCACTTTGTTTGAAAAGAGATTAAAATTTTATATAAAATTGCCAAAGAAAAAGGCGTTAAAAATTTTGATAAATTTACAAATGCTGGGTATAAAGGTCTTTACAATGGCGAAACCGCTAATGATATAGCTAAAAGAAAAGGTTTAAGATATAGAGAAGATATATTAGATAATATGGGAAATATAGAATTAGGAGCAAATATATTTAGAATAACACAAACAGAAGCATTGTTAGAAAAGCAAAAAGAAGTTAGCGAAATAAAAGCTACAAACACACATTATAAAGTCGGAAAAGCAGTTAGAGATACTATTAAAAAGTTGGGTGGTACAATGCCAGAAGATTTACCAACACCAGATAAATCTATTAAAGAATTAGAAAACGAAAATTAAATAATCAAAAGAAAGAGGAGAGTAAACATGATACTTAATGTAAGCGGAAGAACAGACATAGTAGCATTTTATACAGAATGGTTTATGAATAGATATAAAGCAGGTTTTGTAGACGTACGAAATCCTTTTAATCCTAAATTAGTAAGCAGAATAAAATTTGAAAACGTAGACTTAATAATGTTTTGCACTAAAAACCCATCTCCCATAAAAAAATACCTAAAAGAAATAAAAAAGCCAATTCTTTTCCACATAACCTTAACACCATATAAAAAAGATATAGAACCTAATGTAAAAGATAAAAAAGAAGTAATAGAAAATATAAAAGAAATATCAAAAATTATAGGAATAGACAATGTATTTGTAAGATATGATCCAATATTCATAAGTAAAAAATACAATATAGAATATCATAAAAAAGCATTTCAAAAAATGTGCTCACTTCTAAATGGTTATGTAAACAAAATAATAGTGTCTTTTATTGACGATTATAAAAATGTAAGAAAAAACTTAAAAGAAATAAATTATGTAGAATTTACAGAAGAAATCTATAAAGAACTTGGAACTAGTTTTAGTCAAATAGCAAAAACATACAACATGACAGTTCAAACATGCTTTGAAGAAAATAACTTATGTGAATATGGGTTCATAAAAGGGGAATGTTTATCTCATGAACTTGCATACATATTAACTGGAAAAAAATATAAAAACTGGAAAGCTAGAAAATGTAGCTGCGTAGAGATGGTAGACATAGGCGTGTACAACAGTTGTAAACACTTTTGCAAATACTGTTATGCTAACTATGACGAAGATTTAGTAAATGATAACTTTAAAAATCATAATCCATCTTCATCCCTTTTAATTGGCGAACTAACGGATGAAGATATAATAAAAGAAAGAGTAAAATAATTTACACATTTAATTCATAAAATTTACATAACACTATTTACAAAAATAAAAAAATGTTACAATAATAACATGATAAATGAAATATTAGAAATATTACCAATAACTATATTAGTAGGCTTAATTTATTTAATTATAAGAATTAAAAATTTAAAAAAACAAAAAATAAATTACTATAAAGAAACAGTTTATTTTCTTTTCGTATGCTACATAACAGCACTAGTAAATCTAGTTTTAGTTCCAAATAATTTTTGGTATAACATTTGGTCCTTAATAAAAACTGGAATGTTAGCAGACCAAATAGGCCCATTCCTAACTTTTAATTATAAATTAGAATCAACAATACTTTTGATATTAAAAGGAGAGTACGTATCTTCTGCTTGGGTAAAATTTATGATAGTAGGGAACATCATATTGTTCATACCACTTGGAATGTTCATAAACTTAATAAAAGAAAAAATAAGTAACATAAAAATAATAATACTAAGTATAATAATACCTATATGTGTAGAAACATTCCAACTTTTAATAGGAAGAACATTTGATGTAGACGATTTAGTAACAAACACATTAGGAATATTAATAGGTTACTACATAACAAAATTAATAAAAATAATAATATTAAAAATAAAAAAGACAATATAAAAAACTACCAATTTTACTTGATAATCTTAATTGTAATTTATTATTTTACAGTTATAATATTTTGTCCTATAATTTTTACCATCTGAAGCAGTATGTAAGAATTCCTTACATACTGAATTTGTCTTTAATTCTTTATCTAGGATTTTATTTAAGTGCATAGTAATATTTTCTCTTGTTGTTCCAAATAATTCTGCCATTAATTTTTGACTTAACCATACGGAAACTTCATCAACAATTACTTCTATTGACTTTGTTTTGTTTTGGTTAGTAAATATCAAAAATTCTGCTGTAGAGTTTTTAATATTTAAATTGTTTTGCATAAAGTCCTCCATTTCTACAAATTACTATTTATCGCTCTTTTTATTTTTTAATAATAAAACTATTCCTACTATTATAAGAATAATACTAGGTAATAAAAATTCTAAACTTCTTACTATAATATATACATAAAAAGGAGCAGACGAATAATTAGAATAATAAGTCAACCAATCAAGATTTAAGATTACAATAAATCCTAAAATGAAAAGTAAAGATACAAAGAATAAAATTAAACTTATTATTTTTTTAATACCTATTTTTTCTTTTTTTATCTTTTTACTAATTATATAAATCAATGATAATAAAATATAAGTTATAAAACAAAATATAAAAAGTAAATAAGTAAATGTAGTAAATGTTGGTGTAGTTCCAAAATGATATAAGCTAAATGTTTCAGCAAACATAAATGTTATTATTAAAGATAAAATTATAGTTCCCATTATAGTTAATATTTTTTTCATAATTCCTCCATTTCTACAAACTTTCATTACTAAACATTATATCAGAAAAAAAGCAAATCTCATATAGAGTTTGCTATATAAATTGTAATTTATTTTTCTAAATACTACAAATTTCCCATCTTAACTACAATTAATTCTTTTTTCTTTATAATATAACACTATACATAATAAAGCAAGTAATAATTCTATAATTAATGAACCAATATTAGTTATAAAAATAGTTGTTAAAGTATTATATAAACCATGGAAAAAAGCACAACAAAATACTGAATTTGTTTTTCTATAAATATAAGCTAGAAAGATACTAAACATAATTATTCCAAACATAAAGGGAAAAAAACTAAGATCAAATAAAGCATAACCTTGAATTATTTGAAGTGGAGCATGCCATAATCCCCATATAATCCCAGTAATTAATGCACTAACAATAAAGGAATGCTTTTTTTCTAAATTAGGTTGTAATACTCCTCGCCATCCTAACTCTTCAAAGCCTCCTCCAAAAGTTAAAGCATATATAAATAAAGGTATTACAAAGTAAAGGGGTATTTCTTTATTATAAGTGCCAATAAAACTAAAAATTAAAATTAAAATTATACTAAAAAGAGTCAAATAAAAATATGTTTTTTCTTTTCTATTAAATATAAAATGGAAAAAATTTTTTAAACTTTTTTGTCCATCAAGTATCATAATTGACGCGATAGTAGGACCTAAAGTTCCTATAATTCCTATTAATCCACTTAAAAAATCGGGATATTTAGCTAAACCAAATTGAATTAATAAAATAACTATTAACCAACTTATCCAACTTATTCCGAAAGTAATAAATAAATATTTTTTAACTTTATTTTTCATAAACTTCTCCATTTTTATAACTTACTATTCACTACTAAACATTAATATAAAAAAACTAGATACATAATCTAGTAACTATTTCATTTGGTAGCGACGCTCGGAATCGAACCGAGAACCTCACGGGTATGAACCAGCAACCCATTAATTTTTATTAAAATTAAAAAACAATTTAAAACCTTATAAAGGGCTTTATTAAGCAAAAATAAACCATTTTATTAAAATATTATAAAATAACATTAAATTGCATAAATTTATATACAATATGGCACATATTATGGCACATTATGTATAAATTGACCTAAAAACAGCAATTTTTATGGCACAAAATACATAATTAAACCATTTATACACTAAAAAAGGTTATATGCAAGCTATAATTGTGATACATATACATAAAATTAGAGTACTTTTGAATGAGTACTCTTTTAAATTTGAATAAAATTACCCTAAAAAGGTATTTAACCCTTAAAATGAGAACGTATTTTTAAAATATGTATAAAATACTATGTTTTTGTATTATGGCTGGTAAACTCTTTATTTTAGGGCTTAAAATGTATATCGTTGCTTGCCCATCATTTAACTTTATAGGGTATATTTACAATAAAAGATTATGTAATTTTTTATAAATAATATGTGGCAACTAAATCTTTGAATGAAAAAGAATTTTTAATACTGACATCGGCATATTATACACTAAAAAAGATATTATGTTTATTACTATTGTAGTGTATCAATTAAGCAGTCTTCATAAAACATAGAACCTTTAGGAATGGTACAAGAATAACTTGTATATTTTCCTATAATGTCTTTTTTATCTACAAGAATGTTATCTTTAATGCTTGCTTTTGATATTTCTATATAATCAATCATATCTTCCGTTATTAATTTACTTGTGTTTATACGAACATTTGCAACTGGTATTTTTATTGAACTTGAAACGTCATTTACTTTATTATTATATGCACCATACAAAATAGTAAAAATAATAAATATTGTTAAAGGTATAATCACTATACCAAGTAAAGCATATTTTACACTAATTTTTGCTAGTGTATCATTCTTACCAATATTGATAGCAAATATTATTAAACCAATAGGTGGGAACAAAAAAGATATAATTTTAAGTAGTTTATTATTCATACTTTATGCTCCTTATATTTGCTTACAAACACATCTATTTTCACTTTTTATCTTCCTTTCTTTCTAAAACTATCAAAAGTTTTATATTTTTCTATATCATTAAAACAATTTTTATTGCTAGGTACTTTAAACAATTTAGTAAATAGCCATATCACAATAACTATTAATTCTAATATATTCATAAATACTCCATTTTTATTGTTTATTTTCGCTTGTATCTTCAATATTTTCTACACAAAGTTTACCATTTTCATTTGTGATTTTTAACCACACATTCGCTTTGGTGGTTGTTACTTTTATGTAATCATTTTCAGCTAGGGCAACATTAACAACTTTGTTTTCGTCTTCATATACTACACTCATATCAATCACTCCTTCTTTTAATCAAGAATATTATATCATAATTTGCACAAAATATCACTATATATAGATAAATATCTAGTTTGTATCAATGGTAAATGTTCTATTATTTTTAGATAATTATATATAGAGAGGTGATACAATGCTTACTAATGAGGAACTAGACAAAATTTTTGATATGATTTCTCAAAATGTTAAATACTTTAGACGTTATAATCATTCAAAATATGCAGACGAATTTGGTAGAATTAGTCAAGAACGTCTAGCAGAATTATGCGATGTTTCACAATCACTAATAGCTAATATAGAAAGCGAAAAAGTAAAGCAAACTTTTTCAATATCTGTTATAGCGTCTATTAGCAAAGTGCTTAATATTCCACTTGACGAATTTTTTAAGGAACACGATTTTAACAAATAAAAAAAATATCTGTGATTAGATATTTTTATTTTTATATAAAACAACCATTTTATTTTTATTTACATATTCTTTTTTTTGTCATAACATTTCATTCTTGCTATGTTTCCTCTTTCTTTTTCACATTCTATGCTACATACCTTTTTTCTTTCAGTTACAAATAAATAGCCACATTGTATGCAAGGAATAGTTTTATATTTCTTATTAGTTGTTGTATCTATTTTGCTTATCATAGCAAAAATAACTAAACCCGCAACATTGCACCAATCATTAAAGATATATCTAAAATCATTTTCATAATCAATTATAGGACGTAATGCGAATTGATAATTTATGATATTTTTAACATAAAATAAAATGGTTTCTCGTTTCTTTATGCTAAAATTAATAAATTTATTTTTATATTCATAATATTTATCTTCTTTAATGCTTTCTAATAAATCAACAATTACATATACATATAAAGAGCTTATAAGTATTTCCTTGTATGTTCTACAATAAGATACTAAAAGTTGTTTTTCTTGATTACGCGGATAACCATATTTTGTTATTAATTCTTTTACTCTTTTTTCCATATCTTCATTTTTAGGTATATTTTGTATATAGGTTTCAAATAGATTGTCTAGTTTATTTCTTATATCATATATTCGCTTATTTATCTTTAATGTCCTATCTTTGTCCCAATTTGTTATATCAATACTATTAGTTGTAATGTTATATTCATTTAACTCTTTTCCAAAATTATATAAATCATTAAACACATCTTGTTGGTTAACTTCTATTAAATCATCACATTTTTTTATATAAATTCCCATAAATTGCTCCTTTTTTGCATAAAATATGCAAGTATTTTTTTCTAAAAAAAAGGTAATAAAGCGTATTTTGTGTAATACGTTCTCCATTAATATTATATACAAATCCCCCTTAAAATCAAGGTATTTAAGGCATTTTTTGTATGTAATATTTTTCAAAAAAAACGGCTATTGTATGTTTGAAAAAAAAGTGATTTAATGTACTTGCACGAACGAAATAGACGTCTTTAAAATTCGTGCAAAAAATAATTTTGATTATATAAGATTTTATTTTGATAGTGAATAAAGTTTTATAACTATCTAATCAAGAGAATAGAAAGGAAATATGATTTATGACAAATAAAAACGACTTGCTTTCCAATAACGATAGCAAGCCACTAGAAGAAAGTGATACACTTACTCCCAATACAAGTAATAGTGTATCACAAGAAAATGAAGAAAGTAAAGAAGAAATAACAAGATTTATTTCCAAAGAGCCAATAGCTCCGCTTACTTTCTTAAAGAAAAACAAAAAAATTATAGGTTTAACTCAACCCCAATTTAAGGAATGGCTAAAAAATAAATATATCGCCTTTTCTGGAGCGGGACGATTTATTCCCACTAGAACAGCTGAAGATAAAGCACTTATGGTAACTGAAAACGATTATACCATAAAAATTAAAAATGCTGACTTAACAGCTGATATATCTATATCCTGTATGGGTAAACTTACCCAAAAGGGACAAGAATATATACTATCTTTCTTTGAAAATGAAAGTGGGGCTAATAATGAATAGTGATAAAATATACCGCTATACTTTAAAGAAATTTAAAGATATAGCAATAGAAGATGTAGAGTGGCTTTGGTACCCTTACTTTCCACTAGGGAAAATATCGTTTATCGCTGGCGACCCTGGATGTGGTAAAAGCTATCAAGCAATAAATCTTGCTAGCATTGTATCAAATGGGGGTACTTTACCACTTTCAAATATGAAAGCTCCACAAGGTTTAGTAATTATTCAAAATGCCGAAGACGGGGCTGGCGATACTATTAAAAAAAGACTTGTCGATTTAGGGGCTAACGAAGAAAATATATACTTAATAGATTTAAAGGAAGAATTTAAAGATACTAGAGATATTCTACTATGTGATGTCGAAGATATTGACGCACTACTTGAAGAATTACACCCTAAATTACTTATTTTCGACCCCATACAAGCATTTTTAGGCGACATCGATATGAATAGTGCTAACAAGGTAAGAAACTTGTTAAAACCAATAGGACAACTTGCAGAAAAGCATAATTGTGCTATCGTGTTCGTTGTTCATAGAAACAAAGGACTAGCTGGTAGTAATCAAATATATCGTATGCTAGGCAGTATTGACTTTGCTGGTATTGCTCGTTCAATAGTAACGATTGCTAAAAATGATAATGAGACATTATTTATTAATAGCAAAAACAACCTAGCAGAACGTGGGAAAACACTAGCTTTTAAAATATCTAATAATAAAATAGAATGGCTAGGAGAAAGAGATTATCAAGAAGAACCACAAAATATTAATGAAACAATTTTTCCTAGAGATATAGCTCAAAATTTTATTTTAGAGTATTTAGAAAATAATAATTATGCCGAATTTACGGACATAATAAATAAAGCTAGAAAACAAGGTATAAGTGATAAAACTCTTATTAGAGCAAGAAACAATCTAAAAGAAGACAACTTGATAGATAAAAAGAAAGACGGGCAAAAAACTATATGGTACCTTGCAGAAAAATAGTAAATGCCCAAATGCCCACCCATTTAATAGTGGGCATTTGGGCAAATGACAAGGTGGTTGCATAATGACAAAAGAAATATGCAATATAAAAGAATTATCACTTTACCTACAAACTTCTATACCCGAAATAAGAAAACTAGTACGCGAAAAAAAGATACCCCATTTTAGAGTTGGAAACCGTATAAAATTTGATATAAACGAAATCAATAAATGGGTAGAAAAATTACAAGAAGAAACTAGTAAAAACTCCCTATTTACCTAGAAAAATAAAGGGTTTTATGCTATAATATATATTGTATAAATGGTGCATATAACCCTTAAATGAAAGGAGTTAAAATTTATGATTAAAAATAAGGGTTATAGAAAAATTGATACAAGAAATGGTTTAAATGTTTATGAAGCTGTTATTGAAGTTGGTTATGATATTGACGGGAAAAGGAAACGAATTAAAAGGCGACATATCGGCAATAATACAAGTGCAGAAATTTGGTATGCTGATTTAGTTAAAGAATATTACCATAAATCAAATAAGATAAATATTACCGATATGACTTTCCGTGATTTTAGTACTCTTTTCCTTGAAAAATATTGTGTTCCTAATGTAAGTAAAACAACTATAAAAGGTTATCGTAATTATTTAAAAGTTATTCTTTCTTATCTAGGGGACTATAAACTTAATAGTATTACTACTTTTATGCTTGATAATATGTATCAAAAAATCAAAAAAGGACAAACGGGAAAAGAATTATCTCCAAAATCAATGTTACATTATTTTGATTTAGTAAACTTAATGTTTAAACAAGCAAAAAAATGGAAATTTATAGAGTTTAACCCTAATGAAGACGCAACTAGACCTAAACTACAAAAGAAAAAACGTAATTATTATAATTTAGAACAAGTACAAACATTATTTAATGTTTTATCACAAGAGAATATAAAATATAGAACAATAATAACTTTAACTATTGTAAGTGGGGTTCGACGCAGTGAATTATGTGCTTTACGCTGGAGCGATGTTGATTTTAATAACAACACTATTTATATTGATAATTCTTTAAAGATAATAGACGGCATTGTTGACGAAGAAAGAGCAAAAACTGATTATTCAATTAGATATATATACCTAGATAGCAATACTATGTCATTACTAAAAGAATATAAAAAGTGGCAAGATGGTTATATGCTATATATGGGCAATAAATGGCATAATACTGATAGAATATTTACTGATAAGTACGGAAATCATATGCACCCTTGCACTTGTAATAAAATATTACAAAAGATTATTAGCAAATATCAATTATCACATATTACTTTTCACGAATTAAGACATACTTGTGCTACATTGTTAAATAGTCAAGGAGTTGACCCCGTAACTATAAAAGAGCGACTAGGACATTCTAATATAAATATCACTATGGATATATATACACACGCACTAGAAAGTAATAAAAAAGCTAGCGTGAATGTATTTAAAGAATTACAAAATAATATAAATAATAGCTCAAAGGCACCAATAATGGCACAAAATTATGGCACAAACCAATAAAAAAAGTGTAAAATCAATTAAGATTTTAACACTCTTTGCTCACAAATGGTAGCGGGAGAGGGATTTGAACCCCCGACATCGCGGGTATGAACCGCGTGTTCTAGCCAACTGAACTATCCCGCCATAATTTTTGGCTCACTAGCTGGCTTAACGGGTATGAACCGTACGCTCTAGCCAGTTGAGCTACATCGCCATTGCAAAAAAATAATATCACAAAAATCGCCTTTTAGTCAAGTATATCTTCATAGTTTTCAACAATATACCCAATATTTAAAGACCTATCACTATTATAAACACCTCTTTTTTTAACAGTATACACTAAAGTAGGGTAATGCTTACTAATAAACCTAAATCTTCTTTTCTTTAATAACTTATAATTAAAGGCAACAAAACTAATTTTAGAAAACACCAAAGCAAAAACAAACATCCAAAAACTCTTAGTCAAAAGCCCAACATCAAACTTCAAATCATACTTTTTTCTTAAATAACAAAGCCTCCTTAAAATAAAAGGACTAAAACTTTCAAAAACAAAATCTCCCTTATATTCACGCATAATCTCTATAACTTTATCTTCTAAACTATTATCTCTAACATCACACTTTAACTCAATTAAAATCGGAACCTTTCCCTTAACAACATCTAAAACCTCTAACAAAGTAGGAATAGACTGATTACTTCCATCTAATTTATATGACTTAACCTCACTAAGAGTAGAATCCTTAACTAACTTATTAACCCCACACATCCTACTAAAATTATCATCATGAAAAACAATAACATTCCCATCCTTAATAATATGTGTATCTAACTCTATCATAAAACCTAAAGAAGCACATTCCTTAAAAGAACTCAAAGAATTTTCTATCATTCCTTTCTTAAAAACACCTCTATGAATAACAACATTCTTATCATACTTCATAAAACTTCACCTAAAAAAATAATACCATAAACTAAAACAAAAATCTTTATATTAAACAAAAATTATGATATTCTAATAATAAAGAATAAAGTAGGTGAATAAGTATGTTTGGCAAAATAATAAAAATAGATGGAAACGAAGTAACAGTAACAAATGAAGTTGCCATCGCACATAGTGAAATAATGAACTACCACGTAATATTTGAAGAACGAGGTAAAAAAATCGTAGGCGAAATAATAGAAATAAACACAGAAATAATAAAAATACTCTTAGTAGGAGAAATAGAAAACAATAACTTTTCTTCTGGTGTAGTAAAAAAGCCAACAAGCGAAACAATACCAAGAATAATAAATAAAGACGAACTAGAACTAATAATAGGTAAAAACGAAATAAACAAAAGTGACCTAATAATAGGAAAAAGTCCAATATATAAAGATGCTAACATATCAATAAAACTAAACTCTTTCTTTGGTTCCCACAGTGCAATAATAGGAAACACCGGTTCAGGAAAATCATGCGGGGTAGCAAGAATATTACAAAACCTATTCTTAAAAACAAGAGAAAAACCAGTACACTCACACATAGTACTATTTGATGCATATGGAGAATATACAAATACATTCGATAACCTAAAAGAAACTGGAATATTAAATTTTAAAAAATACACAACAAAAAAAGAAAAAGAAGACGAAATACTTTTAAAAATCCCAGCATACTTTCTAGAAGTAGACGACCTAGCAATACTACTACAAGTAAACGACTCAACACTATTACCAGTACTAGAAAAAACACTAAAACTAGTTTACATATTCACAAGTACTGACCCTAAAATGCTAGAATATAAAAACGACATAATCGCAAAATGCCTACTTGACATATTAACAAGCGGAAAACCTGGAAGCCAAATGAGAGACCAAATTGTAGCAGTACTAAGCCACTACAACACAAAAGACTTAAACCTAGACTCAATAATAGTCCAACCTGGCTACAATAGAACACTAAAACAATGCTTACTAATAGACGACCAAGGAAAAATGAACGCAATATTACTAGTAACAGAATTTCTACAAAAATTTTCAAACACAAAACTAGAAGACATACAAATAGATAAAAGCCTAGTATACAACCTAAACGACCTATACTATGCACTAGAATTTGCCCTAATAAGTGAAGGAACAATTAACAGTAGTAACTCATACGACAAAAACAACATACTAAAAACAAGGTTGCAAGGGGTAATAAACAGCACTAACAAAATGATATTTGAAACAAACGAATATATAAACAAAGAAAAATACATAGAAAACTTATTCCTAACATCAACTGGCGAAAATGCGCAACTTATAAACATAAACCTAAGTAACGTAGACGATAGATTTGCAAAAATACTAACAAAAATACTATCAAAACTATTCTTTACCTACACAACAAAACTAGAAATAAGAGCATCTTACTCAATAAACATAATACTAGAAGAAGCCCATAGATACGTACAAAACGATAACGATATAAATGTAATTGGCTATAACATATTTGATAGAATAACAAAAGAGGGAAGAAAATATGGAACATTACTAACATTCATAACACAAAGACCAAGTGAATTATCAAGTACAGCCCTAAGCCAATGCGCTAATTTCATAGTATTTAGAATATTCCATCCAAAAGACTTTGAAATAGTAAAAAACATAAGCACAAACGTAACAGAAGAAGCACTAGAAAAACTAAAAACACTAAACCCAGGAACAGCCCTATGCTTTGGAACAGGCTTTAAAATACCTTTATTAGTAAAACTAGAATTACCTAGTCCTATGCCAGAAAGCACAAACTTAATACTAGATAAACTATGGTACTAAAATAAACATTGGATTAAATTCCAGTGTTTTTAATCGCGCTAAACAAAACTAAAACCTATTGTATCAAAAATAAATAAATGCTAAAATAATCTAAAGAGAGGAGCGCATAAATTAATGAAAGAAACAGTATTAACAGGAGATAGACCTACTGGAAGACTACACTTAGGTCACTACGTAGGCTCACTAAGAAAAAGAAAAGAATTACAAGACACTGGTCTTTACGATATGTACATAATGTCAGCAGACATGCAAGGCCTAACTGACAATGCAAAAAATACAGAAAAAATAAAACAAAACGTATTTGAAGTAGTAAAAGATAACCTATCAATAGGAATAGATCCAGAAAAAACAACAATATTCGTTCAATCTGGTGTACCAGAACTAACTGAACTAACAACATATTACCTAAACTTAGTAACACTAAGTAGACTAAAAAGAAACCCTACAATAAAAGAAGAAATAAAACAAAGAGGATTTGAAGAAAGCATCCCAGTAGGATTTCTAACATACCCAGTAAGCCAAGCTGCAGACGTAACCGCATTTGACGCAACACTAGTACCAGTAGGAGACGACCAAATACCAATAATGGAACAAGTAGTAGAAATAGTAGACACATTTAACAAACTCTATGGAGAAACACTAGTAAGACCTAAATACATAGTCCCTGAATCTAAAAGCAGCAGTCGTTTACCTGGAATAGATGGAAAACTAAAAATGAGCAAAAGCGCTGGAAACTGCATATACCTAAGTGACGACACAGAAACAGTAAGAAAAAAAGTAATGAGCATGTACACAGACCCTAACCACATAAGAATAGAAGACAAAGGAGACACAAAAAACAACCCAGTTTTCATATACCTAGACGCATTCTGCACTGACAGAAAAAAATATGAAGAAATGAAAGAACACTACGAAAGAGGTGGTCTAGGCGACAAAGTAGTAAAAGAATATCTATTTGAAGTATTAGAAAACACACTAAAACCAATAAGAGAAAAAAGAAAATACTATGACGAACACATGGAAATAGTAGAACAAATAGTAAAAGACGGAACAGAAAAAGCAAGAAAAAAAGCAAAAGAAGTACTAAAAAGAGTAAGAAAATCCGTCGGTGTAGAATATTTTAAATAATTTCACAAAAATTACACCTTAAAAATATATAATCTTAAACGAGGTGAAAAAGTGAACATACTAGTAGTAGACGATGAAAAATTAATAAGAAATGTAATAAAAAGTTACCTAGAAAATGAAAAATATACAGTATATGAAGCAGAAGATGGAATAGATGCAATACGTGTATTTAAAGAAGAAAAAATAGACTTAATAATACTAGACATAATGATGCCTAAACTAGATGGGTACGAAACACTAAAAGAAATAAGAAAACTAAGTAGCGTTCCAATAATAATGCTAACAGCCATGAAAGAAGAACTAGACAAACTACACAGCTTTGATCTTGGTGTAGACGATTACGTTACAAAACCATTTAGTCCAAAAGAACTAGTAGCAAGAGTAAAAGCAGTACTAAAAAGAATAGGCACAAAAGAAGAATATAAATACAAAGATTTAGTAATAGACTATAAAGGAAGAAAAGTAACAATAAAAGATAAAGAACTAGACCTAACACCAAAAGAATATGAACTATTAATATTCTTTATAAAAAATGAGGGAATAGCCTTATCTCGTGAACAACTACTAAACATGGTATGGGGTTATGACTTCTATGGAGACGATAGAACAGTAGACACACACATAAAAATGCTAAGACGCTCCCTAGGAGAATATAGAAACCTAATAAAAACAATAAGGTCTGTGGGGTATAAATATGAAACCAATAAATAGAACACTAACCATGCATATATGGTCTTACCTAGCAATATTCCTAACAATAATACTTGCTTTTTTATGGATACTACAAGTCCTTTTTTTTGACATATACTATGAAAAAAGAACCACAAAAATAATAGACGCAATAGCATACAAAACAAAAAAATCCTACATAAACGAAGACTCTTCATTTCTTGACCAACTATCATATAACAACAACGCATGTATAGAAATAATACAAAATAACAAAACAATATACTCTTCAAACGGTACAAGAAGAGGCTGCCTATACACAATAGACGAAAGTGGAGAAACCACAAACACATACATAAATGACTTCATATCAAGTAATAAATCTAAAAAAAACTACACAATAATAAATCCACTACTAGATAACAAAACCCTAGTAAGTGCAATAAAAGTAAACGAAGACACCTTTGCATTCATAAATGCATCCCTAGAACCAACAGACCCAGCAATATCAATAATAAGAGAAGAACTAATAGCAGTCTCAGTAGGTATTTACATATCATCATTTATCTTAGCATACTTTTTAAGTAAAAGAATATCTACACCAATACTAAAAATAAATGAAAGAAGCAAAAAAATGGCAAAAGGAGACTTAGACACACCATTCGTAGTAAACGAAAACATCAAAGAAATAAAAGAACTAGCAGACACACTAAACTACACAAAAGAAGAACTATCAAAAATAAACGAAACAAGAAAAGACTTACTAGCTAACGTATCACATGACTTAAAAACACCACTAACAATGATAAAAGCATATGCAGAAATGTCAAGAGACCTAAACAAAGACAATGCTGAAAAAAGAGAAGAAAACCTAAACATAATAATAGAAGAAACAGAAAGACTAAATCTACTAGTAAATGACATACTAGAATTATCTAAAAATGAATCAAACATGAACGAACTAATAATAGAAAGATTTAACATAAACAATGAAATAGAATCAATAATACATAGATTTGACTACCTAAAAGAACAAGAAGGCTATAACTTTATATTTAACTATAACAAAAAATATGAAATACTAGGAGACAAAAACAAAATAAACCAAGTAATATATAACTTAATAATAAACGCAGTAAACTATACAGGTAAAGATAAAAAAGTAATAATAAACTTAAAAGAAAAAAAGAAAAAATTAAGAATTGAAATAACAGACACAGGAAAAGGAATATCGCCAAGTGAAATAGATAAAATATGGGAAAAATACTACAAAAGTGAAAAAAATCACAAAAGAAATAAAATAGGAACTGGTCTAGGATTATCAATAGTAAAAAGTATATTAATAAAACATAACTTCAATTATGGTGTAAAAAGCACAATAAACAAAGGAACAACTTTCTATTTTGACGTAAACATATAAATATCATTTTAATTTCACAAATACTTCACAAATAAGTGATAAACTTATAGACAGTTGGAGGTGATAAATGAATAAAAGAGATTGAAAACTGATAAAAAAATATACAATCCTCTAAAAACCTATAAAATCACATAAATCGAAAAAAACTTTAAAGAGCACGATTACTGGTGCTCTTTTTGTATGAAAATTTGGGTTGAATTAAAAAGTAAATTCTCACAGATATAAAAAATTTAGATTTTGTTAGTAAATGCTCGTGAAAACGAGTATTTTTTTGTAAAAAAGTATTGTAAAAAGAATAAAAATGTAGTATTTTATGAACAAGTGCAGAGAATTTAATAATTTGAATCCACGACAAAAAGTGGCGAAAAATTAAAAAGTTTAAAAATTTTATAACTAAATTCTCGCCATTGATAAATGAAAATTTAATTAATCTTTGTTTCATTTGTCATATAAATCAGAACAAAATTATATATCTTGTTCTAGTGTACTTATTTTAGATTGCAATTCTAAAATATAAAGATAAATATTATCTATTTCAGAAGTTGCTGCTTCTAAATAAACTAATATTTCTTTTAATATCTCATCATTGATAGAGAGATGTTGAACATACTCGAATAACTCCTTTGAGTATGTTTTTATATCTAATAAAAATAAAATTTCTTCGTCAACTTATAATATAATTTATTACATAACTAAATTCTCATATTTTTTTTTAATCGAGAATTTAATTCTTTATTCTACAGTATGAAAATTTGTTAGTATAAATGATAAAATATAGTTGACAATAATAATAGAAAATAATAAAATGTAATTGTAAATGATAAAAGGAGAACAAAACTATGAAGAAAATAATCTCTTTCGAAAACATTAG
>CANQQR010000026.1 GCA_947626035.1 uncultured Bacilli bacterium
TTTTTTATTAAGAAGTCTTTATTTTTGAGGCTTCTTTTATAAAGTTCAACATAACTAAAAGTTCAACATAAAATAAAAAAATTAAAAAGGTAACAAAAATGCTTGCGTATCGAATAATTGTGTGCTATACTTAAATCAGTGGGAAGTTGATAGTATAGAAGAAATGCAAATGTAAGTATAAATACAATGTTTAAAGAACTAAGACTTAAATATAAGTTAAGTTATTGAAGTAAATTAAAAAAGAGTACCCTAGCGACTAGGGAAAATATGGTCTGTGGAGAAGTAAAATTCAATGAAGCAGAAATAGATAATCGTGAGGTTATCTGGCGGAATTTATTCCGTTTTGTTCTATATAATAAAACAAGAAAGAAGTGATTATATGACATTAAAAGAATATGCTAATATCTTACTCCCTAACGTAAGTCATACAAAGGAAGAATATGAAGCTATGTATAAAGATAGGAAACTGCCAGATGGTGCTATAGTAACCCGTTTTGCTCCATCTCCAACTGGATTTGTTCATATAGGTGGATTATTTACAAGCTTTATAGCAAGCACATTCGCCCGTCAAACTGGAGGGGTTTGTTTACTAAGAATAGAAGACACAGACACAAAAAGAACAGTTACAAATGGTATAGAAGAAATAATAAGAGACTTAAAAGACTATGATATAACATTTGACGAAGGCGCTATAAGTGAAACAGAAGAAATAGGAGAGTATGGGCCTTATATACAAAGTAAAAGAAAAGACATATATCAAGCATTTGCAAAATACTTAATAGAAAATAACCTTGCATACCCTTGCTTTATGACAGAAGAAGAACTAGAAAACATAAGAACAAAACAAGAAAACGTAAAAGCAAGAATTGGAATCTATGGTAAATTTGCAAAATTTAGAGATATAGGAATAGAAGAAGCAATAGAAAGAATAAACAAAGGAGAAAAATACATAATAAGATTTAAATCCCCTGGTAACTTCGAAAACAAAGTAATAATAAATGATGCAGTTCGAGGAAAATTAGCATTTCCAGAAAATGACTTAGACATTGTCCTAATAAAAAAAGATGGACTTCCTACATATCACTTCGCTCATTTAGTAGACGATCATTTAATGAAAGTAACACACATAATAAGAAGTGACGAATGGCTAAGCAGTTTGCCAATTCATGTACAATTATTTGACACATTTGGCTACACTAGACCAACATACGCACATTTAAGTCCTCTAACAAAAAAAGACGAAGGAGGAATAAGAAAACTAAGCAAAAGAAAAGACAAAGAAGCAGCAGTAAGTTATTATCATGAAGCTGGCATACCAAAAGAAGCGGTAAAAATATACATAATGACAACAGCAAACTCAAACTTTGAAGAATGGTATGAAAAAAACAAAGAACATTGGACTGACTTTAAACTATCATTTGATAAAGTAAGCACATCTGGTTCTCTATTTGACTTAGACAAACTCACAAACATTTCAAGAAACTACATATCAACAATGAAAGCAAGTGACTTATACACAGAAGTGTTAAGTTATTCACAAGAATTTGACAAAGAATTTTACGACCTATTAACAACATACAAAAACTACTCAATAAATGTACTAAACATAGAAAGAGAAATAGAAAGACCAAGAAAAGATATAGAAAACTATGGTGCTGTTAAAAGAGAAATATCATATATGTATGACGAATTATTTGAAAAAGACACAACTCAATATGAACACAAAGACTTTTATAATAAAGAATTATTAACATACTATATAAACAACGTATATGACGAAAACGACGATAAACAAACATGGTTTAACAAAATAAAAGAAATCTGTCCTCGTTTTGGATTCGCAAGTGAAACAAAAGAATATAAACAAAATCCTGAAAACTTTAAAGGTAGTGTATCACATATATGCGAATTAATAAGAGTTGCAGTAACAAATAGAACACAAACACCAGACTTATATGAAATACTAAAACTATTAGGAAAAGAAAGAATTAAAACAAGAATAGAAAAATTTAACATTTAAGATTGTTAATAAAAGAAATATATGATACAATAACTAAGTAATTTAGTTATTGGCCGGTTGGTGAAATGGTTAACACATCGCCCTCTCAAGGCGACATTCACGGGTTCAAATCCCGTACCGGTCACCATATATTGTTTACAAAGCCCTTAATTTTAAGGGTTTTTATATTTTTACTCTCAAAAATTACTCTCATATTATTTTTCAGTAATATTTATCAGTAGTTTTTGCAATCTCCTTTCTTTTTTGATTTGATAGATGGCATACTTATTAATGGTGGTACTATAATTGCCATGTACAATACGTTTTCTTAAAGTTACATCACTATAAGGTTTATGATTAGTATAATTAAAAATATAATACTATTCAGTAACATCTAAATTTAAATCTTTAATTAATTTTTATTTTTTATATGCGTTTATATATTTTGTATTTATTTTAATCATTCTTCACTAATACAAAGAAACTTTTTCTATGTTAAAATTAATACATAAAATTACTAGTTTATTTTTTATTAAGGAGCAATGCCCCCGACTTTTACTTGTTCTAGCGAGTAGGGGATTTTTCTAACAAAAAAAGTTAGCACTTGGCTAACCTTTGTAGAATGTCTAACGACACTTGTCATAGTATTGTATAGTCTTATACAATACTATAGAAAGCATTTCTGCTCTTGTATCTGTATTCTACAATATTACTTTATGTTAGTCAAGCGCAAAACATGTATCGCTTTTACACCATTTTAAAGTGTATTCTTTTATAATTTATTTATTCTACAATAATGCATAAATCGCTTGAAATAGAATATACTATAATTGAAAAATGTTGTTAATTATGATAACATTTAGTCATGGAAGCGAATGCTTCGGGGTACGTTGTATAGCGTACGGAAGAAGATGGTTTAACCGTCTTTTTCTTTTGGAAAAATTTTTATTCCTTTATTTCTAAAATTAGGATAACAAACAATTTTTTCTTTAATTGCATCGAACGATAAATTTTCTTTTCTATATTTTATATATTGATGAATTTTTTGGCAATATAGACTTTCCTTTAGAAATTTGATACACTTAATGTAACAATAACAGAAAAGAGGGTAGTACTATGAACCTAACACTAATCGCCGCAATAGGCAAAAACAATGAACTAGGCCTAAACAACAACCTAATATGGAAAATACCAGAAGATATGCGTTTCTTTAAAGAAAACACAACTGGCAAAATCATAGTAATGGGAAGAAAAACCTTTGAATCACTAAAAGCACCACTTCCAAACAGAAGACACATAGTACTAACAAGAAAAAATATAAACCTAGGTCCTAACATATTAACATTTCAAAATATAATAGCTCTCTTTAACTACTTACAAACAATAAACGAAGAAATAATGGTAATAGGCGGGGCACTCATATACAAAGAACTAATAGAATATGCAAACAAACTACTAATAACAAAAATAGATAAAAGTAGTGAATCAGATGCATACTTTCCAGAAATAGACAGAACATGGACAAGTGAAACTTTAGGAGAATATACATACAAAAACCTAACATACAAAAGACTCAAATACACTAAAAAAGGGCTATAAAACTAGTCCTTTTTTGCTAACTCTTTCTTAACAAGCTCATATATCTTCTTGCAAGAATCTTTCTCATCCAACTTATTTAACTTATTCCTAATAGAATTAGCCAAGAATGGGTAATTCAAAAACAACTTAACTTTCCTAACCAACCCCTTAGGCCCTCGAACCTTAACTGCAAAATGTTTCTTAACCATATACTTAGCATTATACTTTTCCTGTCCACCAACACCCGGAATCAAAATACTAGGCTTCCTCATTTCAATAATCTCATTAACAGTAGAACCACCAGGCTTAGTAATAACCACATCACTCACATAAAGAAGATTAAACACATCATGTGTAAACCCTAAAATAACAACATTCTTAATATCATTACTATGAATATACTCTTCGCACTTAGCCTTTAAATTCTTATTCTTCCCACAAATAAATATAATATCAATAGGCAAATTGACCTTAACAAGAGAAACAAAATAATCATAAGAAGAATCAAACCCATCACTACCACCTGCAAAAAAAAGATAAATAGGCCTAACACCATTAATACTATACTTTTTCAAAATAAACTCTTTACTATCAACATTCTTAACAAAATCCTTATTAATAGGAAGACCAAAAGGACAAATAATACTATCACTAACCCCATGACTAATAAGCTCATTCTTAACAATCTCATTAGCCACAATATAATAACTAATCTCTTCCTTATTAACAGTCCACCAAGAATGATGTGAAAAATCAGTAATAACAGTAAAAATCTTAGAAGAAGTAACATTCTCCTTATTAAAAATACCCGCTAAATAACTAACATAATAATGTGTACAAATAACAATATCAGGATTAAAATCCTTAAACACATCCCTTAACTTATTAAAATCAAAAGATTTAAGACACAACTTAACATTCCCTTTACCAGCCAATTTATTATTAACAATATCATAAAAGAAACTAAAAATTAACTCTCTCTTATTAACACGATTAAAAACATTAGAAGCAAACTTACCAAACTTATTAGAATACATTGACAAATTCAAAAGTAAAACTTCATACTCATTTTCCTTATCAAAATATGACTTTATATAATGTGCAACAGACTTATGCCCAGAACCATACTCAGCATAGCCTATTAATATTCTCTTTTTCATAAACATCACTCTAATATAATTATAAACTAAAAATTCAAAAAATAATATAACTATTTTTTATAAAACAAAACAGAATCCTTAACGCTCTTATCTCCCCTAATAAAAGAATCAACCCCAGGAAAACTAATCATACTAATATCTCTATCACAAAAAACATTTCTAACATTACTAATATCATAAATAGCATCCCAATAAAAAGGAACCTTTCTTTCATAACTCATATCATACAAATATGCAAGAAACAAAACACCATTACTCTCTAAAAACTCTTCTAAACTAAGAACATTTCTCCTAAACCCATAAATCCCATCAACAGAATATAACTTCTGAATAAAAGACGAAATATTAGAAAGCATAATATAATCAAACTTACGATTTAATAAACGACTAACATACCTAACATCTTCATTAATAAATTCTAACTTAACTTTACCTAAAATACCCTTTAAATAATTAAAATTATCAATACTAAAATAAGAATTAATATTCCTAAGACACTCTAAAGAATACTCATCTCTACTAAACAAATACTTCCTAATACTCTTACTTCTAAAACTCTCTAACAAAGACTGCCAAAAATACCTTGACTCACTATCTAAAAAAGGTAAAAGTCTACTAAAAATATCTAAACTAAAAGCATCCTTATTCCTAAAAAACTTACTCTTAGAGTAATAACAAAAAAAATTAACAAACTCACTAAACTCTAAACAACAAATACCAGCTACCTTTAAATCATAATAATACTTAACAAGTGGATTAATATCAAAACAAACCACCTCTCTAGCGCCCATCAAATAAGCATTAATAATCTGATCTGCTGAACTTCCCACAGTTAAAACACTCTTACCATTAAAATCAAACTCACTCATATACCCATTTAAATTCTCAGTAGTAAAAGGAAAAAGAGTAGAAAACCTTTCTCTATTATGAGTTAACATCAAATTTGTAGCATACTCTAAATCACTATAAACGCGTTTCATAAAAAGTTCCCCCCCTTTAACTGATAAAAAATTATACCACACAAAATAAAAAAAGTAAAAAAGTAACTTACTTGTAACTTATGTGTTATATAATGCTAACTATGAGGGAGGAAAAGAGTATGGAAATACTTAAAGTTGAAAATTTAACAAAAGTATATGGAAAAGACTCAACAAAAGTAGTAGCCTTAGACCATGTATCTTTTAGTGTTCAAAAAGGAGAATTCGTAGCCATCGTAGGCGCATCCGGAAGTGGCAAATCAACACTACTTCACTTAATCGGAGGAGTAGATAGACCAACAAGCGGAAAAGTATATATAAATAAGCAAGACATATTTAGCTTAAGCGACGACTTACTAGCAATATTTAGAAGAAGACAAATAGGATTAATATACCAGTTTTATAACCTAATACCTATACTAAACGTAGAAGAAAACATAACTCTTCCACTATCACTTGATAATAGAGAAATAGACAAAGAAAACCTAAACGAACTAATCCACATACTTGGACTAGAAAAAAGAAAAAAACACTTACCAAATGAACTATCAGGAGGACAACAACAAAGAACCAGTATAGGTCGAGCACTAATAACAAACCCAGCAATAATACTAGCAGACGAACCAACTGGAAACCTAGACTCAAAATCAAGTGACGAAATAATCTCACTACTAAAAAGAACAAACAAAGACCTAAAACAAACAATAATAATGATAACTCATAACCTAGAAATAGCAAAAATAGCAGATAGAATAATACACATAGAAGACGGTCACATAATATAAGAAAGGTGTAACTATGAACTTACTAAAAAAATTAACAATAAAAAACTTAAAACTAAACAAAAAAAGAACAATCGTAACCATAATAGGAATAATTCTATCAGTAGCCCTAATAACAGCAGTATCAAGTATGTACACAAGTGGAATAGAATCACTAATAAACTTTGAAAAACAAGAACAAGGTAACTACCACGCAGCATACTATGACGTACCAGACACAGACCTTTACATATTTAAAAGTAACAGACAAATAAAATCATTATACATAACAAAAAACATAGGCTACGCATACATAAACAGTAAAAACGAATACAAGCCATACGTATACATAAAATCATTCACAAAAGATGCACTAGAAAATCTATCAGTAAAATTAATAAAAGGCTCTCTTCCACAAAACGAAAACGAAATACTAATACCCTCTCACTTAAAAACAAACGGAAGAGTAGACTTAAAAATAGGAGACACCTTGTCTCTCCTTGTAGGAGAAAGAATAAACTACGTAGATAACACAATACTAGACCAAAGTAACCCTTACCTAGAAACAGAAAACATAATAAATCAAGAACCAAAAACATACAAAATAGTCGGAATAATAGAAAGACCTGCATCCAACATCGAAAACTATTCTGCACCAGGTTACACCCTAATAACTTACATGAAAGACGAAAAAATAACAGGTACCTTAGACGTATATGCTTCATACACTAGTGATGGAGCCAAAAACGCATACAAACTAACAGCCGACATACTAGGTGTAGACGCATCTCTATTTGAAAAATACTATAAAGCAACTGCCACAAATGACGAAATAACAAAATACATACAAAACTATTCACAAAAAGAAAAATACAAAATAAGCATAAACGACTACCTAATCACACTAGAAACAAACCCACTAGGAATATCTAGTACAGGTGGCCTTAGTATAGTAGTTCTAGTAGTAATAATCGTAATCATAATAACATCAGTCTTCTGCATAAAAAACAGCTTTGATATCTCAATAACTGAAAAAACAAAACAATACGGAATGCTAAAAAGTATAGGCGCAACAAAAAAACAAATAAAGAAAAACGTACTATACGAAGGAACCATCCTAGGCTTAATAGGAATACCTATAGGCGTACTCATGGGATTAATCGCGTCATACTTACTAATAATAATCAGTAACGCTTTCCTAAAAAACATGCTAGACCAAAGCATTACACTAATCTTTAAAATATCAACATTCAGTATAGTACTATCAGTAATACTTGGAATAATAACAATATACCTGTCTTCCTTTAGAAGTGCACACAAAGCAAGCAAAATCTCGCCCATAGACCTAATAAAAAACAGTGCAAACATAAACCTAAAATCAAAAAAAATATCATCACCCAAAATAATAGGAAAAACCTTTGGAATAGGTGGCTTAATAGCATACAAAAACCTAAAAAGAAACAAAAAGAAATATAGAACAACCACACTTTCAATAATAATATCAGTAATAACCTTTATAGCCCTATCTAGCTTCATGGAAATGGTATTTAAAGAACTAGATAACGAACTAAAAATATCTGACTACAACATACTACTATCTTCCACTAGCATAGAAGAAGAAAACATAAACAAATTTATAGAAACCACAAAACTTGACAACATAGAAAACTACACAATACTAAAAACAATAGGATTTCACTATAACAACCGCAAACTAAACCCTGAATATATAAAATTTCTCCACATGAACATAAAAGAAGACGAAAGTAGACAAGAATATCTAAAAATATATGCACTAGGAGAAGAACAATACAAAAAATACATAAAAAGCCTAAACCTAGACTATGACGAAGTAAAAGACAAAGGAATAATGATGGATTATGTAACAGTAGGTTACCAAGGAAATAACAGCAAAATGGAATATAAAACCCTAAAATACACAAACTATAAAAAAGGCGACACCTTATCAGGTAACCTAGACGACGGAACACCTTATGAAATAGAAATAACAGAGTTCACTGATAAAAAACCATTTGGCCTTAAAAACTACCAAAACACATACATAATCATAAGTGACGAATTATATAACAAAATAGCGCTAAATGAAAACAAAAAAGAAATAAGCATATTCTATAAATCAACAAATGCAAGCAAACTACAAGATAACATAGAAGAACTACTAAAAGAAGAAAGCTTTAGCCTAGAAAACAAAGAAGAAAACGTAAAAATGATGAGTAACTTATACACCCTAATAGGAATATTCCTCTATGGCTTCATAATAGTAATCTCATTAATAGGAATAACTAACATATTTAACACAATAACAACAAACATGAAACTAAGAAGCATAGAATTTGCAATGCTAAAAAGTATAGGCATGACTAAACATGAATTTAACAAAATGATTCGCTTGGAAAGCATATTCATGGGAATAAAATCACTGATAATTGGAGTACCTATAGGAACAATACTATCATTCATAATATACATACTATTTAATGTTCCATTTAAATATAACCCACCAATCCTAAGCATAATAATCGTAAGCCTAGTAGTAATACTACTAATAACTCTAATAATGAAATACTCAATAAACAAAATAAACAAACAAAACATAATAGAAACAATAAGAAATGAAAACATTTAAAGGGCAAAAGCCCTTTTTACGTGCTATAATCAAAAAGGAGGGAAAAATGAACATACTACTAATAGAAGACAACCTAACAATAATAAAAGGCTTATCTTACTCATTTACAAAAAACAACATAAACCTAACAAGCAAAACAAACATAAAAGAAGGAACTACATACCTAAACACAAACCCTAAAATAGACCTAATCATACTAGACATAATGTTACCAGACGGAAGTGGCATAAACTTTTTCACAAACACAATAAAACAAAAAAACATCCCAGTAATATTCCTAACAGCAAAAGACGAAGAAGAAACAGTAGTAGACGCACTAAACAAAGGAGCAGAAGACTACATAACAAAACCCTTTAGCACCAAAGAACTAATAGCAAGAATAAACAAAACACTACTAAGAAACAAAAGAAACATAATAACAATAAAAGACATAACATTTGATTTAGACAAACTAATACTCACAAAAAACGAAAAAGAAATACCACTAACACCACTAGAACTAAAAATACTCTCAATACTATACTTAAACATAAACAAAGTAGTAACAAGAAACGAACTACTAGACAAAATATGGGAATGGACCGGTAACTTTGTAGACGATCACACAGTAACAGTATACTTTAAAAGAATAAGAGAAAAACTACAAACAGACATAATAAAAACAGTAAAAGGAGTAGGTTACAGAATTGATGAAAAATAAAATAGAACTAAAAAAATACCTAAAACTAACCCTAATAACATCACTAATATTAATAATTCTATTTATATTCATAAACAAATACGAATATAAAAAATACACCCTAAACTACAACAACAAAATATCTTCCTTAATAACATTAATAAAAGAAAAATACAATAATATTGAAGAAAAAGAAATAATAGAAGCACTAAATAACGAAACAAAAACAAATGACACTCTCCTAAAATATGGTATAGACATAACTAAAGACTCAGTCATAAAAGAAAACGAAACTAACTTTACTAAATTTTTAATCCTAAACGTATCATTCTTAATACTATCACTAACACTTTTACTAATACTTTTCCTAAAACATAATAGCAAAATGAACAAAGAACTAAAAGAAATAACATCATACCTACATGAACTAAATAATCAAAACTATAAATTAGAACTATCTTCCATGACAGAAGACGAACTATCAATACTAAAAAACGAAATATACAAAACAACCATAATGCTAAAAGAGTCTTCAATAAACTCAAAAAAAGACAAAATAAACCTAAAAAAAGCCCTAGAAGACATATCACACCAACTAAAAACACCACTCACATCCATACTAATAATATTAGACGACCTATATGACGACAACGACATGTTTATAGACACAAGAAATGAATTCATAAGAGACATAAAAAGAGAAATAATAAACATAAACTTTCTAATAAACACACTACTAAAACTATCAAAATTTGACTCAAACACCATAACATTCAAAAAAGAAATAACAAGCCTAGAAGACATAATAAACGAAAGCACAAAAAACGTACTTGCTTTATGTGACCTAAAAAACGTAAAAATAAACATAAAACATGACAAAAACATAAAACTACTATGTGACAAAAAATGGGAAATAGAAGCAATAACAAACATAATAAAAAACTGTATAGAACACACCGAACCCGGTGGACAAATAGACGTGTCTTACATAAATAACAATGTCTACACAACCCTAACAATAAAAGATAATGGCGAATATATAAACGAAAAAGACATAAAACACATATTTGAAAGATTTTACAACAGCAGCACACAAAAAGCTGAAAGCACAGGAATAGGCTTATCACTATCAAAATCAATAATAGAAAAAGATAACGGAAAAATATACGTAGAAAGCACAAAAGAAGAAACAAAATTCACAATAAAATATTTTAAATAAATACATATTTAAAAAACAAAAAAATTATAGTAAAATAAAAAAAGAAAGAAAGTGTGAATATGAACAATAAGAAAAAAGAAATAGTAAAAATGATACTAAATCAAAACTTAGAAGAAAAAGACGAAGAAGAAATAATAGACTTACTATTAAATAGTAAAGTAACAATAGACGTAGACAAAGAAAACGACTTAAAAATGACATTTGGCGACAAAGTAGCAGACAAACTATCAGAAATCGCAGGTAGTTGGACATTCATAATCTGCTTTACATTATTCCTATTATTCTGGATTATCTTAAACACAATAATACTAGTAAAAAGCCTAGACCCATACCCATTCATACTACTAAATTTATTACTATCATGTCTAGCAGCCTTACAAGCACCAGTAATAATGATGAGCCAAAATAGACAAGCAAAAAAAGACATGATAAGAAACAAAAATGACTATCACACAGACTTAAAAAGTGAACTAATACTAGAAGAACTATATGAAAAACTAGAAGATGTACTAAAAAATGAGAAAAAAATATTAGCAAAACTAAACGAAATAGAAAAGAGGGAAAATAAAAATGAATAAAATAGAACTAACAGTAAACGGTATGTCATGTGAAGGCTGTGAATCAAGAATAGAAGCGTCTTTACAAAAAATAGACGGAATAAAAAAAGTAAAAGCAAGTCACAAAAAAAGTAAAGTTACTATTACTTTAGAAAAAGACATAGATAAAAACCTAATCACAAGCGCTATAGAAGAACTAGGTTACACTGTAAAATAAAAAAATCAAAATATACAAACAAAAACTTAAAAATTAATTAAGAGGTGAAACCCATGCTATTTAAAAAAAACAAACTAGAAAACTTACAAGAACAACCACCAGAATATTGGGAAGAAAAATCAGTATTTGTAATCTTAATAGAAAGTGACAAAGGAATATTTAATAACATAACAAACAAAATAGAAGAAATTGAAAACTTAAAAATAAAAGAACAAAAATTTGAAACAGACAGAGGCACACTAAAACTAACAGTAACTTACAACAACGAAGAATATGAAATAGGTTTCTTCTTGTCTCCATTTGAAGTACACAAATACTTTCTAAATAACACCATAGACTACACCAAAACAGAACTAGAAACACTAAAAAACATAAAAATGGGCTTAGTCTTATACATGGAATTTGGCACTAACCCTAAAAATGCTTACCACTTAGAACTAAAACTCGCATCAACCATATCTCCAACTTCCATTGCAGTATTTGACGAAAGCAGTGAAAAACTAATACCAATGAAATGGATAAAATTAGCAAGCAAAACAGACATATTACCAAGTGGAATTGACCTCTTCAGCGTGCAAATAGTAAACAATAAAAATGGTAAAACATGGCTTCACACTCATGGCCTATCTAGGTGTCACTTAAGAGAACTAGAAATACTAGACTCAAACAAAGAACTATCATTTATTCACTACAAATTAATAACTTCACTAGGTACAACCCTAATAGATAACCCTAAATCTTTATTAGATAAATGTATATATATAGGCGAAACATCAAATAATGACCCTGTAATAGTAACAACCATACCTTGGACAGAAGCACTAAAAGAATATGATAAACTATCTATAGGCGGAATAGAAGACAGAATAAACGGACACAACACACAAAGTGATGTAATATTTTTATACACACCAAATGATAAAAACTACAAACTAAATAAACTCAGTACCTATGACTCTCTATGGGGAAATAACCCAATATTCTTTCTAACAACAGAAGAAACAAACAGAATGAGCGCTCTTGCAAAAGAAAGATACAACTACCTATCCCTCGCACTAGATAAAGGTTATGAAGTACAAATAAAAATAGGCATAAAAACAACTGACAACAAAAGTACAGAACACATCTGGCATAAACTATGCTCCATAAAAGGTAACACATTTAAATGCACATTACTTCAAGAACCATTTGACATAAAAAATCTAAAAGTAGGAGAAACCTACACTTACAAAAAAGAAGAAATAACAGACTTCATAATATTTACAAAAAAAGTAACAATAACCCCAAGTACAGTATACTTACTAGAAAAAGAAAACTTAGACTAAAAGAAGTGATAAAATGAAAAAAATAATTTTAAAAATAAAAGGCATGACCTGTTCAGCATGCTCTAATCACATAGAAAAATACCTAAAAAAACAAGACGGAATAATAGATGTAAGTGTAAACTTAGTACTAAGTGAAGCCTTAATATACTATAACGATAACATCAGTATAGAAACCCTTGCAACTTACATAAACAACTCAGGCTACACCTATGGTGGAATATATAACGAAAAAGAAGAAAACAAAAAAGATTACACAAAAACATACTTAATAATACTTTCCATATTACTTTTACTAATAATGTATATAACAATGTCACACATGATAGGTTTACCACAAATACCATTTCTAGACATGAAAAAGAACCCAAAAAACTATAGCATAGCTTTATTTTTACTAACAATACCATACCTAATATATGGAAGAAACATAATAAAAAATGGACTAAAAAACTTAATAAACAAATCCCCAAACATGGACTCACTAATCTTTATAGGCGTCCTAATAAGCTTTACATATAGTTTTATAAACATGCTCTTAATAATATTTAAATCAAGTAACCTAATAGAAAACTTATACTTTGAATCAGTATGCATGGTAATACTATTTGTAAGTATTGGTAAATACATAGATAGTTTCTCTAAAGACAAAGTAGTAGAAGCAATAAAAGACTTAGTCCGTGTAACACCAGAAAAAGCCTTAATAAAACATGGAAAAGAAGAAAAAGAAATAACAATAGATGAAGTAAAAGTAGGAGACACACTAATAGTAAAACCAGGAATGAAAGTAGCAGTTGATGGCACCATAACAAAAGGCTCTTCTCACTTTGACGAATCCTTTATAACCGGCGAATCAAATAGAGGAAAAAAACAAAAAGGCGACAAAATAGTAGCTGGTTCTTTTAACTATGATGGAGTAGTAGAATATAAAGCAGAAAAAATAGGCCCAAAATCAACAATATCTGAAATGGTACACCTAGTCTTAGAAGCAAGTAACAGTAAACTTCCAATATCAAAAGTAACAGACAAAGTATGCTCATATTTTGTTCCATTCATAATAATCTTATCAATTTTAACACTAATAGCATACTTAATACTAAACACAAAACTAAACGAAGCCCTAATCCATGTAGTATCAGTTCTACTTGTCGCTTGTCCTTGTGCTCTAGGCCTTGCTGCTCCTCTTGGAATAATAACTTCAATTGGAACCTCACTAAAAAATGGAATATTAATAAAATCAAGTGAAACACTAGAAATCACATCAAAAATAGACACAATAATATTTGATAAAACTGGTACACTTTCATATGGAACATTAAAACTAAACAAACTATATAACTACTCAAACTATAACGACGAAACACTACTAAACATAGTAGCATCTATAGAAAATAACTCAAGCCATCCAATCGCTTCAAGCCTAAAAAAATACAAAACAAAAGAACTAAAAATAACCGACTACAAAGAACTATCAGGCCTAGGCCTAACTGCTAAAATAAACAAAAAAGAATATCTATTAGGAAACAGTAAAATACTAAAAAACATCCCAAATACTCATGAAAAAGAAGAAAAAGAACTAACAGCTTTAGGTAACAGCATAATCTATATAGTAGAAAATAATAAAATAATAGGCCTAATAGGTGTAAAAGACACAATAAAAAAAGATGCAAAAAGCACAATAAAAAAACTACAAGAACAAAACCTAAACGTAATAATGTTGTCAGGCGACAATGAAATAACCGCATCCATAATAGCAAAAGAACTAGGAATAAAAAATGTATATTCTAACTGCTTACCAACTGACAAAACAAAATACATAAAAGAACTTAAATCTCTTGGTAAAAAAGTAATAATGGTAGGAGACGGCATAAATGACGCACCATCCCTAATGGTAGCAGACATAGGAATAAGTTTTAAAAACAGCACAGACATAGCCACAAACTCAGCAAACGTAATAATCACAAATAACTCACTAGAAAACATATTACTATTTTTAAAAATAGGAAAACAAACAATAAAAAACATAAAACAAAACCTTTTCTGGGCATTCTTCTATAATGCACTAATGATACCAATAGCCATGGGCTTATTTAGTAACATCGGAATAAACTTAAACCCAATGCTAGCAAGTGCATCCATGATGCTATCTAGTATAACTGTAGTATTAAATGCTCTTAGACTAAGAAAAATACACTAACTCTACGTTTAGTTTGGTGTATTTTTTTAAAAACAACCTATAATTAACTTAAAAAGGAGGACAAAATGAACCAAGAAAAAATAGGAAAATTTATATCTAAAATTCGTAACGAAAAAAACATGACACAACAAGAACTAGGAACAATACTAGGAATAACCGACCGAGCGATATCTAAATGGGAAAACGGAAGAGGACTACCTGACTTATCACTAATAAAACCACTATGTGATGCGCTTGAAATAACAATTAACGAATTACTAAATGGAGAAAGAATAAAAAAAGAAGAATACCAAAAAAAATTAGAAGTAACACTAGAAAACACATTAAATTACTCTAACACAAAAATAAAACACACCAAAAAAATTCTAAAAATCATAACAACATTTATAATACTAACACTACTAACATTACTAATACTATTTATTATTGACATAAACAGAATAAAACAACAAAAACCAGTAGTCTTTAGCACCTGGGGTATAGTATACACACCAAAAATAAACATAGATATAGTAAACATAGAAAATCAAATAAAAGAATATTTAATAAATGAAAGCGAAATGAACCCACACCACGACAATGAAAAAACATTTGTAGCATTAAAAACATATGAAACAAAAGAAAAAAATGACACAATATATCTATATGCATGGGTACTAGAAGAAACTTACTATGAAGAAAACAACAAAATAATAAACGACTCAGGATTTTCAATACCATACAAATTCACAAAACATTATGTGGAATTCCACATAATTATTTTTATGTTGAACTTTTAGTTATGTTGAACTTTATAAAAGAAGCCTCAAAAATAAAGACTTCTTAATAAAAAA
>CANQQR010000027.1 GCA_947626035.1 uncultured Bacilli bacterium
TAGGGGAAGTATGGTCTGTGGAGAAGTAAAATTCTATGAAGCAGAAATAGATAATCGTGAGGTTATCTGGCGGAATTATTCCGTTTTGTTCTTCAACTAACGCAATAAATTTGATAAAATAAAAACATGAAAGAAGAAGAAATATTAGAAAAATTAAGTAAATCTAAATTTAGAAGTAAATTCTATCTAAAAGAAAAAGAATTAAAATATATAGATGAAAAAGGTTTAGACAAAATAAAAGAACACGCTTACACATTTATAAAAACACGTTTAGCCCCTAAATACATACCAAACGACGGTCATCAAACACCAATAAAAGCGCATCCAGTTTTTATAACTCAGCACAAAACTGCAACATGCTGTAGAAATTGCTTATATAAGTGGCATAAAATAGAACCTAACAAAGAACTAACAGAAAGTGAAATAGATTATATAGTTAACCTAATTATGTACAGCATAACAAAATAATTACAAAAAAATGAAAAAAGAATATTGACAAACAAAAGTGTGATATATATAATTAAGTTAGAAAGTGTTAGGCGAGGTAAATATGAAAAACTTATACATTGATTTTGATGGTGTAATATTAGATACAATAACTGTATTATATGAAGAAGCAAAAAGACAAGAATATGATATAAACGATAAAGAATTTTATGAAAAATTTAATTATAAATGCATATTAAAAGACAAATACGTAATAAATGATAGCATAAACTGCATACAAAAACTAATAGATAGCAATAAATTCAATATAGGAATTTTAACTCACTGTCACTCAATAAAAGAAGCAGAAGACAAAATAAAATACATAAGAAAACATTTTGAAGACATAACAATCATAATATGCCCGAAATCCGTATCAAAAACAAAAATAATTCACACAAAAGATGCAATACTGTAGTGGAAACCTAAAAGAATGGGAAGAAGAGGGAGGAATTCCTATAAAGTTTGATGTTAATTTAAAATCAAAAAATTATAAAGTAATAGATAGATTAGATACTTTACTAAATCTATTCTAAAAAGGAGGACAAAATGCATATAAGAAGATTAATACTAGAACCACTTGATAACAACTGCTACATAATAAATAATAATGACGAAGCAATAATAGTTGACCCAAGTGCAGAAGAAAACAAAATAGAAGAATACTTAAAAAGTAATAACTTAAAACTAAAAGCAATACTAATAACACACTACCATTTCGACCACATAGGAGCACTAGACTACTTTAAACAAAAATACGAAGTTCCTGTATATGACTACAAAACAATTGGAAAATACAAAGAAGCAAATCTAAAATTTAAAGTAATACCAACTAAAGGACACTCAGTAGATAGTGTATCATTCTACTTTGAAGATACATTAGACATGTTTGTTGGCGACTTCATTTTCTGTGGTTCTATTGGAAGGATGGATTTAGAAGGTGGGGATGAAGAAGAAATGTCATATAGTTTAGAACTACTAAAAACATTCGACAAAAAAACTAAACTATACCCAGGTCACGGAGCTCTTACAACCCTAGAAAACGAACTTCTAAATAACCCATATCTATGCTAGCGTCAGTATTAATACAATATAGTGTCAAACTACTAGATAAAACATTTGACTATATAATACCTGAAAATATACAAAAAGATATAAAAATAGGTGTAAAAGTTTTAGTACCGTTTGGAAGCAAAGTAGTCGAAGGCTTTGTTATGGACATAAAACCTCTAACAAACGATACCGAAATAGAATATAAAGAAGTAATAAGTGTAGTAGAAAGTTTCTTTTGTCTAAACGAAGAACTACTAGAATTAGGAAAATACATACAAAAAACTACACTATCAACATTAATAAGTGCATACCAAGTAATGTTTCCAAAAGCATTAAAAGCTAGCACAAAAAAGGTAGTAAACATAAAAACAAAAACAATATGTTATCTAAATAAAGAAATAGACATAGAAAAATACATAGAACAAAACTCAAACCACAAAAAAGAAATAGAAATATTAAACAAACTAAAACTAAACGAAATAGAAAGAAAATACATAAACTGTGCTTCACTAAAAAACTTAACAGAAAAAAACATAGTTTTACTAAAAGAAGAAGAAATCAAAAGAAGTGTTGACTACATAAAAGAAGAAAAAAAAGAAATAACACTAACAAAAGACCAAGTAGAATGTGTAAATGAAATATTAAATAGTGAAAACAAAAACATACTCTTGCACGGTATAACAGGAAGTGGAAAAACAGAAGTATACATAAGTCTCATAAAAAAAATGCTAGAAAAAAATAAAACCTGCATAATGCTAGTACCAGAAATAAGCTTAACCCCACAAATAGTAGGAAGATTTATAAGTGTATTTGGTAACAAAGTTGCAGTTCTCCATAGTGGTCTAAGCGAGGGAGAAAAATATGACGAATATAGAAAAATAGTAGAAAAAAAAGTAAGTGTAGTAGTAGGTGCAAGAAGTGCAGTCTTTGCCCCACTTACAAACCTAGGTGCAATAATCATTGACGAGTGTGGTAGTGCTTCTTTTAAGCAAGACACAAACCCTAAATACAATGCCATCGACATTGCCCTAAAAAGAGGAGAATATAATAATGCATTTGTAATACTTGGAAGCGCAACACCACTTCTAGAACAATATGCAAGAGGCCTAAAAGGAATATTCAAACTAATAACACTAAACAAAAGAATAGGAAAACAAAAAACAACAATTAACATAGTGGACATGAATGAAGAAGTCAAAAAAAGAAATTTTATAATAAGTGAAACCCTAAAAAACAAAATAAAAGAAACACTAAATAACCGCCATCAAGTAATAATACTTCTTAATAGAAGAGGCTATAGCACATTCATGAGTTGCTCTTCCTGTGGCTTTGTTTGGAAATGTCCTGACTGTGACATATCACTAATATACCACAAAAGTACCAACAACTTGCGATGTCACTACTGTGGTTACAGCACAAAAATGACTTCAATATGCCCAAACTGCCATGAAGAAGCAATAAAAGATTTAGGCCTTGGTACAGAAAAACTAGAAAGCATGTTCACAAAAGAATTTCCAAATGCAAAAATAATAAGAATGGACCTTGACACTACAAGTACAAAAGGTTCACATCAAAAAATAATTGAATCATTTGCAAACAAAGAATATGACATCCTAATAGGAACACAAATGATATCAAAAGGACTAAACTTTAAAGACGTAACTTTAGTGGGTGTAATAAACATAGATGCATCCCTTTACATACCAGACTTTAGAAGTAGTGAAAGAACATTTGAACTATTAATGCAAACCTCAGGTAGAACTGGAAGATTCGATTTACCTGGCGAAGTAGTAGTCCAAACATTTAACCCAAATAATTATTGCCTAACCTGCATAAAACAAAATAGTTACATTAATTTCTATAAAAAAGAAATGGAAATAAGAAAAAAACTAAAATACCCTCCATACTATTACTTAGTATCAATAAAAATAATAAGTGAAAGTTACGAAACAGCAAGAAACGAATCAAACAAAATCAAATCAAATCTTAATAGGCTATTAAGTAAAAACTTTATAATACTAGGCCCATCCACTGCAAGTATATTTAAACTAAAAGGAAAATATTACTTCCAAATAATAATAAAATATAGACAAATAGAGAACTTATTTACAGTATTAAAAGACATAAATGACATATACACAACTGATAAAGTAAAAGTAGACATAAATATAAACCCATTAAATCTAATGTAAAAAGAAAAGAGGTAAAAAAATGAAAGATAAAAGAGTAGTTTTCATGGGAACCCCAGAATTCGCGGTACCAGTTTTAAAAGAATTAATAAAAGAAACAAACGTAGTATTAGTAGTAACACAACCTGATAAATATGTAGGAAGACATAAAGATTTAGTTTATTCTCCTATCAAAACTCTAGCTTTAGAAAACAATATAAAAATATTTCAACCTGAAAAAATAAAAAATGATTACGAAGAAATATTAAAAATTAATCCAGACATAATAGTAACCTGTGCATATGGACAAATAATTCCAAACATATTACTAGAAACCCCACCTTATAAAGCGGTAAATGTACACGCGTCTTTACTACCAAAACTAAGAGGCGGCGCACCACTACATAAAGCAATAATATATGGAGAAAAAGAAACTGGAATAACTATAATGTACATGACAGACAAAATGGATGCAGGCGACATAATAAAACAAAGAAGCATAAAAATAACTGACGAAGATAACAACAAAACAATCAGTGACAAACTAATGCAAATAGGTGCAGAATTACTAATAGAAGTATTACCTAGCATATTTAATGGAACAAACGAAAGAATAAAACAAAACGAAAATGAAGTAACATATGCATACAACATAACAAGAGAAGAAGAAAAAATAGACTTTAACAAAACAAGTAGAGAAGTATTTAACCAAATAAGAGGCTTATACCCAAGTCCACTATCATACACAACACTAAACAATACAGAAATAAAAGTTTTATCTTGTAAACTACACGAAAGTGAAAAAGGTACACCTGGAGAAATAACAGAACTAAATAAAGACGGAATAGTAGTAAAATGTAAAGACAAAAGCGTACTAATAACAAAACTAAAACCAAGTGGAAAAAAAGAAATGGATGCAAAAGACTTCATAAATGGTTACAAAAAAGAAGCATTAAAGGGAGAGTTCTTTAAATAATGGAAGATAAAAAAAGAAACATAAAACTAATAATATACCTAGGAATATTTTTACTAGCCATAGTAATTATACTAATAGATAAAGCTGCATCTCCTTCACAAAAAAGTGTAATAAAAAATAACAAAAAAGAAGAAACAATAATAGAACAAATAAAAGAAATAGACCCAAACTACTATCAAAGTAACATTTCACTAACATTTGAAGACGATGCAATATCACTAGAATATGAAAAATCTGATAATATAGAAATAGGAACAAAAAAATACCACAATAATAAAGAAAACTACATAAAATATAATAATAACTACTACCTATTTGAAAACGGAGAATTTACAAAACTCACAAACTTCACAGAATTTGACTACGACCAAACATTCATAAAACTAGAAAACATACAAAAAGTATTAGAACTAAACGGCAATATAACAAACAAAAATTATAATGTAGTAGACTTAACAGAAATAACATACAATAACAAAGACTTACTAAAAATATATAATGAATATAACAATGAATCAATAATAGCCTATGAAGACTCAGAATCTTCTTTAAAAATATATCACAAAGACAAAATAATAGAAAAAATAGAATTTGATATAACAAGTCTTTATAACACAATAAACAAAACAGAAAAAGAAAAAGTATTACTAACCCTTTCATTTAAAGAAACAAAAAAAGAAGATAACTCATGGCTAATAGAAAAATTACCTTAAAAAAAATATCTAATTTTGTCTAATTTAATGCAAACACCTAAAAAATAATATATAGTACATAATAAGAGGTGATTAAAATAGATACTAAATTAGCTGAAACATACAATAAAATGATAGACGATTTAACAATGTCTATACTAGAAACCAATACTAAATTTAAAAAGTAAGGTTTCTTTTTTTTCTATAATATTTGACAAAAATAGACATATCTCTTATAATTATAATGGAAAAGGGGCATTGATAAAATGGAAGAAAAAATAGCACTATCAATAAATGACATACTAGAAAAACAATTCAAAATCGATGCAAGAGGGTATAGACCTCAAGAAGTTGATAAATTTTTAGATATGATAATCAAAGACTACAGTGAATATGAAAGATTATTAAGTAGATACGAACAAGAACTTAAAAGCGTTTTAGCAGAAAACTCACAACTAAAAAATGAAATACGAAATCTAAAATCAACACTAAGCGTTGCTGAAACAAACAAAGGTGTAACAAACGTAGATATCTTAAGAAGATTAGGCGAATTAGAAAAAATAGTATATGGAGAAGAACATAATTAAAAAATAAATATCTTAGGTAAACGCTGCATATAATTATGTAGAGGAAAGTCCATACTCGCATAGTCTGAGACGACTATAGTGTTCATGCTAAGGGAAAAAATAACCTTAGGTAGCATTATGCTAACGGCTCCGAACAAATCAAGACCTGATTTAAGTAGGTATAAAAGTGCCATAGTGACGATTAATCTATAGGAATATAGAAAGTGGAACGGGGTAAACCCCATGAGCGAGAAACCCAAATTTGGTAGGGGAGCTCTTACAAAGGAATCAAACAAAGTAAGGGAGTTTTAATAACTAGATAAATGTTTACCGCCCGTATAAGGGTACAGAAAATGGCTTATTAGATATTTATAAAAAAATAAAGGAGAACCTATGAAATCAATAGGAATTATATTTAAGGAAAAAAGAGAATCAATAGGAATAAAAGAAGAAGAGGCAGCAAGAGACTTAGAAATAACCGTTGCACAATTAGAAAATCTAGAAGACGGAAACATAAACGCATTCAAAGACATATTCTTCTTAAAAGAAATAATAAAAAAATATGCAAAATATTTAAACGTGGACGAAGAAGAAATCATGAGCGAATTTACAGACTTTGTATTTGACTTTACATCAAAAATTCCAGTAGAAGAAATAGAACAAAAAGTTCGTGAATTAGAAAGAGAAGAAGAAAAAGAAACTAGAAAAAAAATATCTAGTCCATACACAAGAAAAAAAGTAAGAAAAGCAAAACTAAAACCAGTATATTTATTTACAATAATAACAATAATTCTAGTCTGCATAACATTTATAATACTTAATCTTATCTTAGGAAGTAAAATGGGCGAAAATAAAAACCTATCAGAAAGGAATATAATATATGAATTTACCAAATAAAATAACCATATCGAGAATAATACTATCAATATTTGTATTAGTATTATTAATTTTTCCACTAGATAAAATTGGAATAGTAATGCCATCTCTTTTAGTAGCAGGGAAAATACAAGTAGACGTAAAATACTTCATATGCGGTTTCTTATTTTTAATAGCTTCAGTAACAGACTCACTTGACGGCCACATAGCAAGAAAATACAATATGGTAACAGACTTCGGTAAAGTAATGGACGCAATAGCAGATAAATTACTAGTAAATGGTGTACTAATAATACTTGCCTGTACTGGATTTATAAACATGATAATACCAGTAATAATAATATCAAGAGACACAATAGTAGATAGTATAAAAATGGTAGTAGGAAACAAAATGGGTGCAGTAGGCGCAAGTAAACTAGGAAAACTAAAAACAATATGCATGATGATTGGTGTAACACTAATGCTATTTTACAACCTACCATTTGAATTATGGGGTATAAGAGTTGCAGACCTACTAATAATGATAGCAACTGTTTTATCAGTAATAAGTGGCGTAGAATATTACATAAAAAATAAAAAATTCTTATTTGAATAATACAAACGTATTATTCTTTTTTTATATAACAGGAAAGTTATCAATAAAAAAATTAAAAAGGTAACAAAAATGCTTGCGTATCGAATAATTGTGTGCTATACTTAAATCAGTGGGAAGTTGATAGTATAGAAGAAATGCAAATGTAAGTATAAATACAATGTTTAAAGAACTAAGACTTAAATATAAGTTAAGTTATTGAAGTAAATTAAAAAAGAGTACCCTAGCGACTAGGGAAAATATGGTCTGTGGAGAAGTAAAATTCAATGAAGCAGAAATAGATAATCGTGAGGTTATCTGGCGGAATTTATTCCGTTTTGTTCTCTTGACTAAATTGAAATACTATAATAAAATAAAAAAATACAAATATTATTGTTAATTCAAAAATATTTGTTTTACAAAACAAGTGTTCGAAAAAAGTATTGACAAATACAAAAATTAAAGGTAAAATAAAAACATAAAGTAGGAGGACAAAAATGACAAAATCAAAAGTAGGGGAAAAGGATAAGACACTAGAACAAGTATTACAAGACATAGAAAAACAATTTGGAAAAGGCGCAATAATGAAACTAGGGGAAGACGGAGTTAAAGATATAGATGTAATATCATCAGGAAGTCTAACACTAGATATTGCTCTTGGTGTAGGAGGTTACCCAAAGGGAAGAATAATAGAAATATATGGTCCTGAATCAAGCGGAAAAACAACATTTGCATTACATGCGATAGCAGAAGTTCAAAAAACAGGTGGACGTGCTGCATTTATAGATGCAGAACACGCACTAGACCCAGTATATGCTAAAAACTTAGGTGTAGACATAAACGAATTACTACTAAGCCAACCAGATACAGGAGAACAAGCTTTAGAAATATGTGAAGCACTAGTAAGAAGTGAAGCAATGTCTATAATAGTAATAGACTCAGTAGCAGCACTAGTACCTCAAGCAGAAATAGAAGGAGAAATGGGTGACTCACACGTAGGACTACAAGCAAGACTAATGTCTCAAGCACTAAGAAAATTATCAGGTGCAATTAACAAAACTAACACAATCTGTATATTCATAAACCAACTAAGAGAAAAAGTAGGTGTTATGTTTGGTAACCCAGAAACAACACCTGGTGGAAGAGCATTAAAATTTTATAGTTCAATAAGACTAGACGTACGCCGTGCTGAACAAATAAAAGGTGCAAATAGTGAAATAATAGGTAACAAAACAGTAGTAAAAGTAGTAAAAAACAAAGTAGCACCACCATTTAAAACAGCAGAAGTAGAAATAATGTACGGAGAAGGTGTAAGCCATATAGGCGAAGTAGTAGACATAGCAGCTAATCTAAACATAATAGAAAAGTCAGGCGCATGGTATGCCTATAACGGCGAAAAAATAGGTCAAGGTAAAGAAAATGCAAAGTCAATGTTAAAAGAAAATAAAGCAATCTTAGAAGAAATAGAAAACAAAATAAGAGACCACTATGGCTTCAAAAATACAAAAGAAACAAAAGAACTAAAAGAAAATTAAAAGTAAACAAGTAGAAGACCCTTTCTACTTGTTTTAAGTAATTTATTGACTTTAAAACAAAAACAACTTAAAATAGAAATAGAAGTAAAACTTCTAAAATTAAAATTATAGTAATGGAGGAATTAAAATGAATGGAATAATTTACTCCATTTTGCTAGTTATAGTTGGATTATTTTTTGGAGCAATGATAATACTTATAATGAATAAATTAAAAGTAACAAATGCTCAAAAAGAAGCTGATAAATTAATTGATAAAGCTAAGAAAGAATCAGAAAAAATAAAAAGAGATGGAATCTTAGAACTAAAAGAAGAAAGTTATAAACTAAAACAAGATACAGAAAACGAAATAAAAGAAAAAAAGAAAGAAATCACTGAACTAAAAGAACTTGTTGAAAACAGAGAAACAAGTCTAAACAAACGTGACGAATTATTAAGTGAAAGAGAAAAAAACTTAGATTTAAGAGATAAAGATTTATTAGCAAAACAAAAGGAAATTCAAGAAAAAGACGCAAAAATGGAGTCTGTATTAAAAGAACAAATCAAATTATTAGAAGAAATATCTGGCTTTAGTAGAGAAAAAGCAAGAGACCTAGTAATGAAAAAAGTAGAAGACGATATGTCAAAAGAAATAGCAATCTATTTAAGAGAAAGAGAAAATGACGCTAAACTAGAAGCAGACAAAAAAGCAAAAGAGTACATTATAAGTAGTATGCAAAAATACGTAGCAGATGTAACAAATGAACAAACAGTTACAACTGTAACACTACCAAACGATGAAATGAAAGGTAGAATAATAGGCCGCGAGGGAAGAAACATAAGAACAATAGAAGCAATAACAGGCGTAGACCTAATAATAGATGATACACCAGAAGTAATTGTATTATCTAGTTTTGATCCATTAAGAAGAGAAATAGCAAAAACAACCCTTGAAGGATTAATAAAAGATGGAAGAATCCATCCAGCAAGAATAGAAGAATTATACGACAAAGTATGTGAAGACTTTAAAAGACTAATAAGAGAAAAAGGCGAAGAAGCACTATTTAGCTTAAGCATAACAAGAGTACATCCAGACGTAGTAGAACTAATCGGAAAATTAAACTTTAGAACAAGTTATGGACAAAACGCACTAAAACACTCAATAGAAGTAGCAAACCTAGCAGGACTTCTTGCAAGTGAACTAGGAGAAAACGTCGCACTTGCTAAACGTGCAGGCTTACTTCATGACTTAGGAAAAGCAATCGATTTTGAAGTAGAAGGCTCTCACGTAGAACTTGGAGCAGATTTTGCAAAAAAACATGGCGAATCAGAAATAGTAATAAATGCTATAGAAAGCCACCATGGAGACAAACTACCAACAAGCGTAATAAGTGAACTAGTAGCAATAGCCGACACATTATCAGCTGCAAGACCTGGTGCAAGAAACGACTCATTAGAAAACTACATAAAAAGATTAGAAAAACTAGAAGAAATAGGAAACAGCATAAAAGGTGTAGAAAAAACATATGCAATGCAAGCAGGTAGAGAACTAAGAGTAATCGTAAAACCAGAAGAAGTAGACGACTTAGAATCATACAAAATAGCAAGACAAATAAAAGATAAAGTAGAAGAAGAAATGCAGTACCCTGGCACAATAAAAGTCGTAGTAATAAGAGAAACAAGGGCTGAAGAAATTGCAAAATAAAATAAAATAAACACTTTCTAACTTAAGAAAGTGTTTTTGCATATTCAGTCTTATTATCAAAAATCATAGGCATAATTATAGGTCTTCTACCAGTAGTCTCAATAATATAACCATTAAGCTCTAAAATAATTCTATTCTTTAAATCAGTCAAACTAAAATTATCTTTTTTAAGCTCACTAATAGTAATAAACTTAACCTTATTTTGAATATCAGACAAAAGCTCTTGATTATCATTAACTACAACAAATCCACGAGTAGTAACATTAGGCTCTAAAATTAACTGTCTCTTTAACGAATCAATATTAAGAATAACCACTAAAACCCCATCAGTACTCATAATTTTTCTATCTCTAATAACAGAACTACCAATATCGCCAATTCTCTTACCATCAACATAAATATCATTAATAGGAATACTCTTAGCAAGTCTAACCCCATCCTTAGATAATGCTAACATATCTCCATTTCTAAGTACAAAAGTATTTTCTTCAGGAATTCCACATTCCTGTGCTAACTTAGCATGCTCTTGTAACATCCTAAACTCGCCATGAACAGGCATAAAATATTCAGGTTTCATAAGTCTTAACAAAAGTTTTAACTCATCTTGCTTAGCATGTCCACTAGTATGAATATCAGCTTCACTTGAAGTAGTATAAACATTAGCACCCTTTAAATATAACTTATTAATAACCCTATTAATACTAAGCGCATTACCAGGAATAGGCGAACTAGAAAAGATAACAGTATCATTAGGCATAAGTGTAATATTAGAATCAACTCCATTAGCAATTCTACTTAAAGCAGCAAGAGGCTCGCCTTGACTACCAGTACAAAGTAAACATACATTCTCTGGCTTACTCTTATTTGCTTCCTCACTTGAAATAAACACACTCTTATCGCTAATAAGTCCACAACTCTTAGCAATCTCAATACTATTAATCATACTTCTACCAAAAGCTGCAACCTTTCTATTATTCTTCCTACAAGTCTCAACAATATGAATAACCCTATAAATATTAGAAGCAAAAGTAGCTAAAATAATTCTTCCCTTACAACCTCTAATAATATCACTAAGCGCTTCATCAACATCACTCTCACTAGTAGAAAAACCTGGAACCAAAGCATTAGTAGAATCGCTCAAAAGCAACTTAACACCTTCTTCTCCAATTCTAGCCATCTTTCCCAAATTAGCCATAGGCCCAATAGGGGTAAGATCAAACTTAAAGTCGCCAGTAGTAACAACACGTCCATTAGGTGTCATAACACTAATTCCAAAACTATCAGGAATTGAGTGAGTAGTTCTAAAAAACTCAATCTTAAAATGCTTAAACTCTGGCTTCATATTTTCATCAATAACAACAATATTACTATAACTAACGCCTCTATCTTCTAACTTATTCTTAATAAGTTCACTAGCAACCTTAGGAGCATAAATAACAGGAATATTCAAATGATTTAAAACATATGGAATAGCCCCAATATGGTCCTCATGTCCATGAGTAATAAACAAACCTTTAACTTTCTCCTCATTTTGCTTTAAAAAAGTATAATCAGCTAAAACATAATCAATCCCAAGTAAATCATCCTCAGGAAACATTACCCCAGCATCTATAATAATAATCTCATCTTCATGCATAATAGCATACATATTTTTACCGACTTCTCCAAGTCCGCCCAAAGCGAACACAAAAGTCTCACTTGTTTGTGTTTTCATAAATTCCTCCAATTTCTAAATCTATAAAAGAAAAATTATAGTACATTAATTATACAATATCTTTAATAAAAAGTCAAAATTTAATAAATTCCTAGTCATACTGCACAATAACTGATATAATTGTAACAGGTGGTGCGTCAGTTCGGCGATTGATATATAGTTGGTGGAAATCCAACATGGTAATCCCTAGCAAGGAGCCATTAGCTAGCCTTGGAGCCAAAGCCGTGAGGTTAGGTTTAAGCGTAGGTAAGCAAGAGTTCGAGCCGCAATGCGAAAGCGTGAAGTTATTGAGCCTCGTAAAATTATAAATAAGTAGATGTTGATAGGGTCACCTGCCTAGCAAACAATATCGGTAGTGTCGTTATGCGAGATACTATGAGAAATCTATCGGGGTCTTTAGGACGTGGCGAGTTCTACATTGTTATATCAAGCGTACCTGAGAGGACTTATATGCTCTTAAGTCTAAAAGGTTTAAAACACCAATAGTAAAGAGTAATGAGTGTACAAGGACATGGAGAACCCAAGGCACTCAAAAGGCATATAAGTAGTCGGACTAGCCCATAGTAGCAAAGAAAGAAGTAATGACTCTGGAGCAAAGGGGCTAGCATATAAATTGCCTAATATATGAAACAAGTTCATGTGCAAGACACAATATGAAAATGTAAAATGAGTATATTAGATATAACGAATAATTTATATGAAGAGCCTATTGCCTTAATAGGGCACGATGGGTTCTGTGAGGGGCAGTGAGACAAGCCTTTCACTTACAAGAAAGAGAGGTGTAGTCGAGACCTGTCTACTCGACGTAACAATGAAAATATTTGACAAAATGAAAAATCTATTCAAAAAAGAAAAAACAGAAGAAGTAGAAAAATACGAAAAAGGACTAACAAAAACAAGAGAAAACTTTGTAAACAAACTAAGCTTACTTGGCATTAAATATACAAAAATAGACGATAAATTCTATGAAGAACTAGAAGAAATACTAATAATGGCTGACATTGGTGTAAAAACAACCTCTATATTTATGGACAAACTAAAAAAACGTGTAAAAGAAGAAAACATAACTGACTTTAACTATCTAAAAGAAGTAATCGTAGACGAACTATTCCTAATATACGTAGGAAACGAACAACTAACATCAAAAATCAACTACAATAAAAATGACCTAACAACAATACTATTTGTAGGCGTAAATGGTGTAGGAAAAACAACAAGCATAGCAAAACTAGCAAGCAAACTAAAAAGCGAAGGCAAAAGTGTAATGCTAATAGGTGCAGACACCTTTAGAGCAGGCGCAAAAGAACAACTAAATGAATGGGCAAATAGACTAAACGCAGAATTTTACGGAAGAGACGACATAGACCCAGCAAGTGTAGTATATGACGGTCTAGAAATAGCAAAACAAAAAAACATAGACGTAGTCCTAATAGACACCGCAGGACGTTTACAAAACAAACTAAACCTAATGAAAGAACTAGAAAAAATAAACAAAGTAATTGAAAAACAACTAGAAAGAAAAGTAGACGAAACACTATTAGTAATAGATGCATCCACCGGTCAAAACGGAATAAGTCAAGCAAAAAGCTTTAAAGAAATATGTAACATAACAGGAATAATACTAACAAAACTAGACGGAACCGCAAAAGGTGGAATAGTCCTAGCAATAAAAGAAGAAGTAAACATACCAGTAAAATATGTAGGATTTGGCGAAAAAGTAGAAGACATGATACCATTTGATATTGAGTCTTACATATACGGTTTATTTAAGGAGTGGAATTAATGAAATTATTATATGATGGGTACGTAAAAATATATGACTGTGAAAGAGAAAGAAATGGCAAAATAGAAAAATACACAAAAGTAGCACTAAGAGGCGCATCAGGTGGAATAGTAATAAATGAAGAAGGACAAATGGCTTTAGTAAAACAATATAGACCAATACTAGGAAGAATCACACTTGAAATACCAGCAGGCACACTAGATAAAGAATTAACAAAAAAAGAAATAATCATAGAAGAACTAGAAGAAGAATGTGGAATAAATAAAGAAGATATAATAGAAATAACTGATGAACCTATAATAACATATAACATAATAGAAAACATGTCAGATGGAGAAATGAACTTATATCTAATAAAAGTAAAAACAAAAGAAACAACACCAAAAGAAGATGATGACGTAGATGAAGTATTATTTTATTCACTAGACCAAATACAAAAACTAATAAACGAAAGAAAAATAACAGACCCAAAAACACTAATTGCTTTTTACCTATATAAGGACATGATAAAATGAAAGATAGAGAAACACTAATAACTCTATATGAAATATACAAAAACCTATTTACAGACAAACAACAAAACTATTTTGAAATGTACTACTTTGAAGACCTATCTTTAAGTGAAATCGCACAAAACAACAACGTAAGTAAATCAATAATAGGTAAAACTATATCTAATGTAGAAACAAAACTAAAAGAATATGAATCACTTTTAAACATAAACAAACTATATAAAAGCATTAACAAAATAAAAGAAAAAACTACTGACTCAAAAACAAAAGAAGAACTAAACAAATTATTAAATGAATAAAAAAGAGAAAGTGTGTAGATTATGAAATGGGATGAATTTTTTAATTTTTTACCAATATTATTTTTTATAGTATATTCTTTAATGGGCATCTTAATACTTAAAAATAAATTCAAAATTGAAAAAGACTTATCATTAAAAGAAAAATTTAAAACAATATTTATTACACTTTATTTTGGTATTTTTATAATACTATTCCCTTGGATTGCACTTTTTAATCTCACACTTGCTATATTAATTTTTCTACATCTAGTTCTCATAATTCTTATAACTAATATTAAGAAAAAAAGGAATTTTTCTATATTTCCATTATTATTTGTTACTATTTTAGGAATCTACATGTGTATTTGTAACTTACTAAGCATAAAAATCAATACAATAATTTATTATATATTATTCTTAGGAATTTATATTATTCCAGGACTAAGCTTTTATGACAATAGGAAAAATATCATTCATAAAATTAAAACATGCACAGAAGAAGTAGATGCTAAAGTAATAAAAGTAATTAAAGGTTATAATCAAACCTATCACATGAAAAAAGTATATATACCTTTATTAGAAATAAATTATAATGGAAAAAAATATACATACATGGATTCAAACATTGTCTATTCATATAATGAAAACGAAGTAAGAAATATAAATAAAGCTTTTATTAATCCAAATTTTCTTAATACAAATAACATTCTTGATTCAGACAACATATTAATACCAAGTCCAAATTTTGAAGATTTTGAAGAAAAAAGAAATGGTGTAATATTATTTTATGTATCAACTTTAATAATATTTATAATAGTAATTATATTAAATATCTTCTTTTAATTTCACAAATTATAGAAAGAGAAAGTCACTTTCTCTTTTGTTTTTTTCATAGATTTATATGATATAAATTTTCAGAATAAAAAAACTTGAATTCATCAAAATAAAAAGACTTATTTTTATCACTTTATTTTAGAAAAATATTAAAGATATAGAAAGGTTATTCTATATCTCTAAAATCATATAAGTAATCACATTTAGTAATTTCATCAAGTGCTTCATTTAAAAATTTAATTAAAGTAGAATAATCAAGTGGTTTATATCTTTTATGATCATG
>CANQQR010000028.1 GCA_947626035.1 uncultured Bacilli bacterium
TCAATTTTAAGCGTTTTTTTTAATTAATAGTATTATTTATTAAATTGATTAAATTTTAAAAACTGTCCGTAGTTAAGTGTTGAATCTATTTTTGCTATTTCTTCTAATTTTCTTTGGTAGTCTAAATGTTTATTTATTATTTGTTTAATCATTTCATTTATTTTTGGAATAATTTCAGTTTCTAAATCTTCTTTTGAGTTTAAAAATATAGATAAGGCAATGTTAATCATTTTTTCGTCAATTAATATTTTGCCATATTGTGTGTTAACTTTTGAAGATATACTTCTTATATAATTTTCGATACTTTTATTTTTTTCTTCCAAAGTCATGGAATCACCACCTAGAACTATTTATCTTATAGTATGATTATATCATAATTTTGAGTAAATATTAGGTATAATAGTTTAATTTTATACTATTTGGAAAGTTCTCAATAAAAAGGTAACAAAAATGCTTGCGTATCAAATATTTGTGTGCTATACTGAAATCAGTGAGAAGTTGGTAGTATAGAAAAAATGTAAATGCAAGAGCATAAATATAAATTAAGTTATTTATGTAAATTAAAAAAAGAGTGCCTTAGCGACTAGGGGAAGTATGGTCTGTAGAGAATGAAGCAGAAATAGATAATCGTGAGGTTGTCTGGTGGATTTATTCCGTTTTGTAAAATAGTAGTGATATTTGAAAAGGTGGTAAGTAGGTATGTTAAATGCAGTTAAAAGGGCTATTGTTGTAATTTTAGGATTGGTTTTACAGTTTGGGTTTGCTATTGTTATACGTTTGTTTTTTTATAATTATTTAGGAATTATTAATTTTGTTTATAGTTTTCTTAGTATTTTAATTGTTCTTGGTATTTTAAAGAATAGTACACGTCTTTCTAATGATTTACCTTGGATTATTTTGATATTAATATTTCCTATTTTTGGTACTATTTTGTTAATTACTTTAAATAAGAATTATTCTAAGAATAAGTTACTTAAAAATATTTTTAAGTATGAGAATGAGTATGATAAATATCTTTCTATGGATGAAAGTGTAGTGAAAGAAGTTAATGATGCTAAGTTAGATAATATAAAATATTTAATTAATAGGACTAGTTATTTTGTAAGTACTAATAATCAGGTTACGTATTATAATTTTGGCGAAAAGTTTTACCCAGAGTTGTTAAAGGAATTAAAAAAGGCAACTAAGTTTATATTTTTAGAGTATTTTATTATTGATGAGGGGGTTATGTGGAATGGTATTTTAGATATTTTAAAGGAAAAGGCATCACAAGGGGTAGATGTGCGTATTATGTATGACGATATGGGTACTATAGCTTTGCTTTCAACAAATTATGCTAAACAATTGGAAAGTTTTGGTATTAAGTGTATTCCTTTTAATAGGTTAAGTCCATTTAGAGGTATTTTTATGAATAATAGGGATCATAGGAAGATGACTATTATTGATGGAAGAGTTGCTTTTTCAGGTGGGGTTAATTTGAGTGATGAGTATATTAATATTAATAGTCCTTATGGTATTTGGAAAGATAATGCTATTAAGATTTGTGGCGATGCTATTTGGAATTTAACAGTTATGTTTTTGTCTTTATGGAATGCTAATGTGCAAAGTGATGAAGATATTCTTAAATTTAAGTATGAGTTTGATGGCTCTTTAAAAAGGGATGGTTATTTGATGCCTTATGGTGTTGCACCACTTCATAAAGACCTTATTGGAGAAGATGTTTATATTAATATTATTAATAGTTCTAAAGAGTATCTTTATATTATGACACCTTATTTGATTATTGATACTGATATGATTAATGCACTTTGTAGGGCTGCTAAGAGAGGTGTTGATGTACGTATTATTGTACCTGGAATTCCTGATAAAAAAATTGTGTATACTCAAACGACTTCTTTCTTTAAGGTTCTTCATGATAGTGGGGTGCATATTTATAAGTATACTAATGGATTTGTTCATTCTAAAGTATTTTTGTCTGATGATATAAGGGCAGTTGTTGGTACTATTAATATGGATTATAGAAGTTTGTATTTGCATTTTGAGAATGGTATTTATATGGAAAATGTTAGTGTGTTAAAAGATATATATAAAGATTTTGAAGATACTTTTAAAGATTCTAAGAGGCTAGAAGATAAGGATGTTAAGACTGGTTTTATTAAGTCTATTTGGCAAGCTGTTTTAAGACTTTTTGCACCTTTATTTTAGTGATGGGGTAAATTATAGAGTAAGTTTTTCTTGACTTTTAGTTATTATAAGTATAAACTAGTGATAGTTATTTAAAGAAATGAGATGCAATGACGGGCTTGGCAACCTAACAGCAATATTAAAATAAGAGAACAAAGTATGGTGGGACAGTGTTTAAGACACCCATATAGATTTGTTCTTTTTTTCTTTTAAGGAGAGGTGAAGTAGTGATGGAAAAAATTATGATGGAGAAGATTGTGAATTATTGCAAACAATATGGATATGTGTACCCTGGTAGTGAAATTTATGGTGGTTTTGCTAATACTTGGGATTATGGTCCTTTAGGAAGTAGGTTAATAAATAATATTAAAGATTGTTGGAGAAAGAGGTTTGTTGCTCAACGTGATAATTCGTATGAAATTGATTGTGGTATTATTATGAATCCTAAAGTTTGGGAAGCAAGTGGACATGCTAAGTCTTTTAGTGATCCTCAGGTCGATTGTAAGGAATGTAAAAAAAGATATAGGGCTGATAATCTTATTTCTTCAGTTAGTGCTGATGTAAATCCTGATTTGATGAGTTTAGAGGAGATAAATAAGTATATTAAAGATAATGTAAAGTGTCCAAATTGTGGTAAACAAAATTTTACAGATGTTAGAGAATTTGATTTAATGTTTAAAACTTATAGGGGAACTATAAATAATCAAAAGATGGAAATTTATTTAAGACCAGAGACTTGTCAAGGGGAATATATTAATTTTCAAAATGTTTTAAGAACTTCTAGGGAGAAGTTACCTTTTACTATAGCGCAAGTGGGGAAGAGTTTTAGAAATGAAGTAACACCTGGTAATTTTTTATTTAGAACTATTGAATTTGAACAAATGGAATTGCAAACATTCTGTAAGCCTGGGGAAGATACAGCAATATTTGATTTTAATAAGGAACAATCAATGAAGTTTTTAACTGATTTAGGTATTAGTTCTGAGAATTTGAGATTTAAAGATCATGATAAGTTGGCTTTTTATGCTAGTGCTGCGACTGATATTCAATATAGGTATCCATCTGGATGGGATGAGTTATGGGGTATACATAATAGGACAAATTATGATTTAACACAACATTCTAAGTTTTCTGGTAAAGATTTAAGTTATTTAGATTCTGAAACTAAGGACAAGTATATACCATATGTTTTGGAAACTGCTGTGGGTGTTGGTAGACTTATGCTTGCATTTTTATGCGATTCGTTAAAAGAAGAAGTATTAGAAGATGGTAGTACTAGGGAAGTGTTAAAAATACATCCTGCTTTAGCGCCTTATAAAGTTGCAGTTTTACCTCTTATTAAAAAGGTTCATTCTATAAAAGCACATGAAGTTTATGATAAGTTAAATAATTATTTTATGTGCACAATGGATGATTCTTCTTCTATTGGTAAAAGGTATAGAAGACAGGATGTTATGGGAACACCATTTTGTGTTACTATTTCTGATGATACTTTAGAAAATAATACAGTTACTGTAAGAGATAGAGATACTATGAAGCAAATTACAATGAATATTGATGATGTTCCATTTTATATAATTAATAAGACATTATTTTAAAAGAAAAGATGATATTGAGTAAAATATTCAAATCATCTTTTTGTTATTATTTAAAAATAACTTTTATAAATTTATTTTTACCTTTTTGTAAAATGATTTCATTGTTTTTTAAATCATTTTCAATAATTCTTTTGCTTACATCTGTTATTTTTTCTCCATTAAGTTTTATTCCATTTTGTTCAATTAGTCTTCTTCCATCTGATTTAGAAGAGGTAAATCCTATTTTAAATAGTAAGTCGGTCAGTAATAATCCTAGGTTATCTTTATTCATTCGATATTCTTCAATGTTATCAGGTATTGCGCCTTTAGCAATGATGTTATATTTTTCTATAGCTTCTTCTATATATTCTTCTCCATGATACATTCTTATTATTTCTTTTCCAAATTCTTTATGTGCGTTTACGATATCTTCTTGTATCCATTTTTTATAAGTATCTGAGTTAATATCAGTGGTTAGTTTGAAATACATTTCTAAACATTCGTCTGGGATTTTCATTGCTTTTTCAAACATTATAAATGGTTCTTCATCTATACCAATATAATTGTCTAGTGATTTACTCATTTTTTCTTTTCCATCTAGCCCGACTAATAAAGGAAATACAATTACATCTTGTGGTGTTTGTCCGTAGTCTTTTTGTAATTCTCTTCCTACTAATAAGTTAAAAGTTTGGTCAGAACCTCCAATTTCTATATCAGCATGTATTGCAACAGAGTCATAACCTTGCATTAAAGGGTACATAAATTCATGAACTCCGATAGGTATTTTATTTGTGAAACGATTAAAAAAGTCGTCTCTTTCTAAAAGTCTAGCTACAGTATATTTTCCAGTTAGTTCTAATACATCTTTAAAATTCATTTTACTTAGCCATGTTGAGTTATAAACTATTTTTGTTTTTTCTTTATCTAAAATTTTTGTAACTTGTTTAAAATATGTTTCGCCACTTTTACGTGTTTCTTCAAAAGTTAATTGTGGTCTAGTTTTATTTTTTCCACTGGGGTCGCCTATCATTGCAGTAAAGTCTCCAATTACAAATATAATTTCATGACCCATATCTTGTAGTAATTTTAGTACTCTTAAGGGAACAGTGTGTCCTAGATGTAAATCTGGTCTTGATGGGTCTGCACCAAATTTTATAATTAATTTTTTATTACTTTCTAATTTTTTTCTTAATGATTCTTCATTAAAAATTTGAACTGCTTTTCTTATGATTAGTTCAATTTGTTCGTTTTTATTCATTTTATTCCTCCTTGGTATTTTGTATAGTTAATTAAATTACAATCATTAAAGTAATAATAGTAATAGTCACTATCCATACAAACCACCTCCTTGAAATAAAAAAAGAGCAAGTCATCCAAAGGACGATTTACTCGTGGTACCACCTTTATTTGTAATAATAGTTTATTACCTTATATTGATAACGGAATTTTCCGATTTAAAATCATCATTTGTAATTCATTATTTTAATTTTACTTGTTTCCACCTAACACAAGTTCTCTAAAAAATATATTATAAAATAATTACTTTGAATGAATCGTTTTTTAATTAACTGTTTAAATTATACTATGTTTTGTGTGAAATTGCAATTAGTTAAAGTGTGCGATTATTTTTTGTATTTGTCCATCTGTTGATGTTATAGAGTAGGTAGAGTTGTTTCTAAATAGTGGACTATTTACGCCTTTAGTTTCGGTTACTTGTATTTCTTTTTTTGTGCTGTTTTGTATTTCTTTTAAAAATGCGTTTTTTACTTCGTTTTTTGTAACGGAAGCTAAGCAGTCTATTTTAAATACTTTATAATAGTCTTCTTTTTTGCATATTAGGTCAAGACATGGGTCAAAGACATATTCAGTATTATCAAATGTGAAACAAATCCATGAGTGGCTATAGAGTGGTTCGCTTTCATCAAATGTTAGGTTTCCTCTTTCTATATAATCTGTGTCATTAAAAAAGATTATTATTGATTCTGTTGTTTGCCAGCACCAACCTTCTAGCATTTTGTCATGCATTAAGTTCATGACTGTTCCTTCATATTCATTATTTATTGTTATGTATATGTTATGAAGTTTACTTATTAGGTATTTTATAACGGTTTTGCTTACTTTTTTAGAGTGTAGTAGTTTAAATTTTTCTTCTGTTTTTAAGTGTTTGTTGTTTATTATTTTAAATATTATTTCATTTATTCCGAACATAATTTATATTTCCTTTTTGTTTATATGTGTAAGTTTTTTCTTAGTTGTTTTGCTTTTTCAATTTCTATTTGTGCATCATCATATACTGCAAGTGGTGTAGTTAGGTTTAGTAGTTCTAGGTCCTTTTTAGATTTTAGTTTGTATTGTATGTTTCCACACGCATCTTCTGTTATTTTGATTTTTATTCCGTCATAAATCCAACTTCCATCTTGGTTTAGTGTGATTGTTATGTTATTTTTTGTTATAGTGTATTTTTCTATTCTACCATTTTTTATAAGTATTTCGTCTGTTACAGTTGCTTCTTTAGTGCTTGTTGTTATTAGTTTAAGTGATATTTTTTGATATTCATTTATGTTTTTTATGTTAAGTGTGTTATAAACTTCTTCTAAGTTTATTGGAAAGTTTAAGTTTAGTAGGTAATTGGTAATTTCTGATTCGTTTTCTAGTTTTAGTGTTTCGTTTTTATTTGGTTTTTCTATGTTTAGTTCTAAGTAGTTGTTTTGATTTTGTAGTTTTATTGATATTATTTTTTTAGAAAGGTATCTATAGTAAGTGTTAGAGTTTTGTTCATTTGTTATAGTGTAGGCTTTTAGGTTTAGTTTAGGTTTTTTTAGTTTTTCTTGGTTATATGTGTATACTTCTTTTGTATTTTGTTTTTCTACTATTATTTCTTTTGTTTCGTTTTTCCATCTTAGATTTATTAATATATCTATGTTGCTTTCTTTTAAGTGACAGTTAAATGTATATAAGTTTTCGTCAAAGTTAGAAAGTATACATGTTTCGTTTTTGTTAATGCCTATTTCTTTTAATAAAAAGCCTAGTTTATTTTCTATTTCTATTATTTGTAGTTTTGATAATTTTTTTTGTTTATAGGTTTTTAAGCTTGGGTATTCCTCTTCTTTTAGCCATTTGTTTATTCCTATAATTAATTTATTATCAGTTATGACTATTTTTGGATAGCCTAATATTGTTTCTAATTTCATATTAATCACCCCTTAAAACGATAAGTATTATAATATTTTTAGTTAGAAATTGCAATCATGTACTTTTAAAGTGTACATTTATTGTGTAAGTTATAAATTTTATTTTGTGATTTAAAATTAATGACTTTTTGTCATAAATTTGGTACAATTTTATTGGGGTGGTTTTATTTATGAAATTAAATAAAGAAGGAAGAGATGAATTAAGAACAAAAATTGCTTTAGAACTTCAAGATGTTCCAAGTGGACAAAGGATTCATTTAGATAAAGGATTATTGGAAGAGTTGCTTTTTGAAACTATTGTTTATAATAAAGAAACTAGAGAAACTTTAAAAATACCTTTTTGGTCTGGGGAGTTTTTAAGTAAAATTGATTTAAGTGAAGTTAGTTTTGATAATGTTTCGTGGTCATTATTAAGTAGAATGGGACATGGTGTAGCAAGGGAGTTTTTTGGTTATGAAGAACTTATAGATTTTGAAATGTTATTAAATGAGTTTGAAAAAAAGAAAGGAAAAGAGCAATATTACGTAAATTATAGTAATACAAATGCTAGTATTGATTTTTCAAGGTCTTTTGAAGCTTTATATGGGGTGTATTATGATATATATGGGGTTAGATTACCTCTTATTAGTGGTGTAAATTTTTATGGCGTTGATTTTTCAAATTTAGATATTAGCATGTTTTCTATTGTTGATGATAGTAATTTGGGTAATACAGGAATTAGAGTAACAAGTTTAGATAAATTTAATCCTGAGATGGTGATAGAAAATGTTTCTTTTGAAAATCTTGATTTAAGTAGTATTACAATTAATGCTAGTCATTTAATTGGTAGAAAAGCTCCTTTTATAAGTTGTGTTTTTATTAATTCAAAATTAAATATAATTTATGATTGTGAAGATTTTAAGTTGGAATTTGGAGAAAAATATAGAGATTATATTTCACTTTGGACTGATTTAGTAAAAAGTGGTAGTTTAAATGGTTGTTATATAAATGGTAAGTTGATAGAATTAAAGTCAAAAGAAGAAATAGAAAAAAGTAGACAAATGAAACTTATAGAATATGAAAAATATAAACAAGATATTTTTCTAGCTGTTTCGCAAGTAATAGATAAACAAAAAAAGTATGTGAAAAAATAAAATGTGTTAATGTAAATTTTAATAATTTGTTTATAATAATAAATGTGTTAGTTATTATTTCCTTTTGGATGAAGAATGTATTAATCTAGCACTTTTATTTTGAAAGATTTTTAATTTAAAACTAATGACTTTTCGCTAGAAATTTAGTACAATAAAAATGGGTGAAATGATGCAAACTATATATAGAGAGATTAATGTTAATTATGTTTTGTATGACAATAAATCTAATGCTAGTTTAGTTTTTTTGCATGGATGGGGTCAAAATATTGAAATGATGGAGCCTATTGCTAAGCCTTTTATTAAGGATTATAATGTTTTGATTATAGATTTACCTGGTTTTGGTAAGAGTGAAGAACCTAAGGAAGTGTGGAGTGTTTATGATTATGCTGATCTTGTTAATTATTTAAGTGATGTTAATAATTTGAGTAATCTTGTTTTAATTGGACATTCATTTGGAGGTAAGGTTGCTTTGGCATATGCTCTTAAGTATGAAGTTAGTAAGTTAGTGTTACTTGCTTGTCCTTATAGAAAGCAAATAGGAGAAGATACGTTAAAGCTTAAGGTTTTAAAGAGTTTAAAGAAAGTTCCTATTGTTAATAAACTTGAAGAGTCTGTTAAAAAGCATATGGGGTCAGTTGATTATAGAAATGCTTCTGTTATGATGAGAAATATTTTAGTTAATCATGTTAATTTAGATTTAAGTGAAGAGGTTAAGAAGATAAGTTGTCCTACACTTTTGATTTGGGGGACAGAGGATGAGGCTGTGACGTATCAAGATGGGGTAGAACTAGAAAAGTTAATTCCAGATGCTGGGTTAGTTACTTATCAAGGTAATACGCATTATGCTTATTTAGAGAGGCTTAGTCAGACTATAAATGTTTTAAATAGTTTTATTGGAGGGTAATTATGAGGATTTATTTTTTGGTTTCACTTTTGTTTTGTTTCTTTTATTTGATTTTTAAGAGTAAAAGATATATGCATATGTTACAACAAAATTGGTATAATGAGGGAAATAGATATATTAAGTGGCTTGTTGGTAATTTAGGTAAGGCTTTTGTTAATTTAGATATTTTGTGTGTACTTTTTATATTTTTTAAAGGTATTTATTTGTATATATTTGTTTCAGTATTTTATGTGGTTTTGTATTTTATTTATAAGTTTAAGAAGAGTAAAGAGCAAAGTAAGAAACCTTTAGTTATTACTTCTAGAGTTAAGAGACTTTATGTTACTATGTTTATTGTGTATTTGTGTTTTATAGTACCAATGGTTATATGGTTTAATGAAGATTATGTTAATGTTTATTGTGTAGTTATTGGGTTACTTATTTTTATGAATCCACTTATTGTACTTATTACTAATTATTTAAATAAGCCAGTTGAAAAGTGTGTGTTTAATCATTTTAAGAAATTAGCACTAAATAAGATTGATGGTATGAGTGGACTAAAAAGGGTTGCGATTACTGGAAGTTATGGTAAAACAAGTACTAAGAATATTTTGAATGAGATTTTGAATGTTAAGTATAATAGCTATGCTACTGAGAAGAATTTTAATACTATGAATGGACTTATGATAAGTATTAATAATAAGTTAGATAAGTTTAGTGATGTTTTTGTGGCTGAGATGGGAGCTTTTGCTATTGGAGATATTAAAGAGTTATGTGATTTTGTGCATCCACAGTATGGTATTTTGACTATTATTGGTACTGCTCATTTGGAGAGTTTTGGAAGTAGAGATAATATTATGAAAGGTAAGTTTGAACTTATTGATTCTTTGCCGGATGATGGTATTGCTGTTTTAAATTATGATGATGAGTATCAACGCAAGTACGATATTAAGAGTAAGTGTAAGAAAGTGTGGGTGTCTCTTTTAAGTAAAGATGCAGATGTGTATGCGAGTGATATAAGTCTTAGTAGTAAGGGAACTAGTTTTAAGTGTACTTTTAAAGATATAAATAAGAGTATTGTTTTGGAGACTAAGCTTTTAGGGAATGCTAATGTGTATAATATTTTGGAAGCAGTAGCGCTTTCATATAATTTAGGGCTTACTTTAGAGCAAATAGAGATTGGTGTTAAGAAGATTATGCCAATAGAACACAGGTTGGAACTTAAGAAGTTTGGCGATATTGATTTGATAGATGACGCTTATAATTCTAATCCAGTGGGGTCTAGTATGGCTTTGGATGTTCTTAGTATGATGGATGGTAAGAAGATTATTGTTACACCTGGTATGATTGAGCTTGGAGATAAACAGTATGAATATAATATGGAATTTGGACGAAAGATTGCTAAGGTGTGTGATGAGGTTATTTTGATAGGACAGGAGCAAACTAAGCCTATTATGGATGGAATTAAGAAAGAGAAGTTTGATTTAAAGAAAGTTCATGTTTTGAATGATGTTAAACTTGCGTTTCCATTAATGAGAGAGTTAAAGAGTGAGACAACTTATGTGTTACTTGAAAATGATTTACCTGATATGTTTAATGAGTAGGAGGAATTTGATATGAGGATTAAGTTAGGTGTTATTTTTGGTGGGCAAACTGTGGAGCATGAGGTTAGTATTATTTCTGCTTTACAGGCTATTAGTAATTTAAATGAGGATAAGTATGATGTTGTGCCTATTTATATTACAAAAGATAAGATTTGGTATACTGGACATTTACTTAGAGATATGGATTTTTATAAGGATGTTCTTTCTAATAAGAAGTATGTTAAAGAGGTTACTTTGTGTAAGATTGATGGACATTTTTATTTAGAGGCTACAAAGGGATTATTTAGGAAGTTAATTACAGAGTTAGATATTGTTTTACCTATAGTGCATGGGAATAATGTAGAAGATGGTACTTTGTGTGGTTATTTAGATACAGTTGGTATTCCATATGTTGGTTCTCATGTTTTGGGGTCTAGTTTAGGACAAGATAAGGTTGTTATGAAGCAACTTATGAAGAGTGAGGGTATACCTGTTGTTTCTTATGTTTGGTTTTATGATAATGAGTATTTTGCTAATAAAGACAAGTATTTAAGTGATATAGAGAGTTTAGGTTTTCCTGTTGTTGTAAAGCCTGCAACTTTAGGTAGTAGTGTGGGTATTAGTATTTCACATGATTTAAAGGAAGTAGATGAAGCTATTATAGAAGCTATTAAGTATGATAAAAAGATTATTGTTGAAAAGGCTGTTAGTAATTTAGTTGAAGTTAATGCTTCTGTTTTAGGTAATAGTGAGTATCAAAAGGTTAGTCCACTTGAAGAGGTTATGGGAATTGATGAGATTTTGAGTTTTACTGATAAATATTTAGGTGGAGGCAAAGGTAAGGTTAGTAAAGGTGGAAGTAAGGGGATGGCTTCTACTAGTAGAATAGTGCCTGCTAGAATAAGTAAAGAGTTAACTCAAGATATTAAAGATACATCTAAAAAGGTGTTTAGGTTGTTAAATTTGAGTGGGGTAGTTAGAATAGATTATTTGATTGATAAAAAGAGTAATAAGTTTTATGTTAATGAACCTAATGTTATTCCAGGTAGTTTGGCTTTCTATTTATGGAAAGAAGATAATTTAAGTTATAAGGATTTACTTGATGAGATTATTCAGATTGCTATTAAGGATTATAAAAATAGTGAGAAGAAGATTAGAAATTTTGATAGTAATATATTAGAGGGTTATAATGGAAGTAAAGGTGTTAAGGGTGTTAAAGGATTAAAAAAGTAAAGTTTTGGTGCTTTACTTTTTTGCTAGTTAATGATTGGGTTTCTAAGAAGATTGTTTTTAGTTCTTTCTATGTATTTTACTTTGCATTTTAGTTTTGGAGATATATAGGTTATGGGTTCGTTATAGTTAATGAATGGAGAAGTTTTTATTGGTTTTAGTTTTTTAATTTTGTTATATATGTCTTTTTTCTTAGATATTAATGCTTTTCCTACATAGGTTAGTTTGTTTTTATTATATTCTCCTAAAAGTATTATTACATTGTTTTCTTTTTCTATAAAGCCGGCAATTATGAATGAGCCTGTTTTATAGTTTTTAATTTTTAACCAAGTGTTATTTCTTTTATTTGGAAAGTAAAGACTTGTTTTTTCTTTTGCTACTATACCTTCTAAGTTTTTCTTTTTGGCTAGGTTATATAGTTCTATTCCATGTTCGTTTATGTATTTTGCTTTGATAAAGTAGTCATTTTCTTTAAATTGGTTTAGTATTTTTTTTCTTTCTATTAGGGGTAATGCTATTAAGTTTTTGTTGTTATATAATATGTCAAAGCATATGAATGTTACTGGGTTATTTATGCTTTGGTTTTTAATTTTTGTTTTGTTTTTAAGGCTTATTCTTTCTTTTAGTTTTGAAAATGATGGGATGCCATTATTGAGACTTACTATTTCGCCGTCAAATATTGTGTTATTTTTTACTAATGATTTTATTTCTTGTAGTTCAGGAAATAGATGGGTTAGGTTTTGTGCGTTTCTACTTTGTATGTGTATTTTTTTGTTGTTTACAAATATTAGTGCTCTTATTCCATCATATTTTATTTCGTATATGTAGTTTTTGTTATTAAATGGTAAATTTGTTTCTTCTAGTAGCATTGGTGTTAGGTTAGGGTTATTCCATAGTTTCATTTTTTCTTTTTTAAGCTTTTTTCAAGTGCTTCTAGTAGATCATTAATTTGTTCTTTTTTATGTTTTTTTGTGTTTTTGATTTTTTTACCATTTAATTTGTCATTAATTGCATTTTTGATATTGTCTTGATATTCGTCTTTTAGGTTTGATGGGTTAAATTTGTCTGTTCTTTCTTCTATTAGTTTTATTGCTAGTTTTAGTTCTTTTTCGTTAGTGCTTTTTTCTATTTTGGTGTCTTTTAGGTTTATTTCTTCTTCAAAGTATAGGGTAGTCATTATGAGGCTAGACGAGTTAAATCTTAATATTACGTAGTAGAATTTGTTTCCTATTACTGTTTTAGCTAGTGCTACTTTTTTGGTTATTTCTAGTGCTTCACAGAATAAGTTATAGGCTTTACTTTTGTTTTCTATTTCTAATAGGTATGTTTTTTCAAAGTATGTTGGTTCTATTTCTTTTATGTCTATAAATGAGATTATTTCTATTTCTTTGTCGTTTTCAGGTTTTAGTTTGTCTAGTTCTTCTTTAGGGAATGTTATGTATTTGTCTAATTCGTATTCGTATGCTTTTATTATTTCGTTTTCATTTAGTTTTGTGTTACAGTGATTACAGTATTTTATGTAAGATATACGGTTCATGCATTTTTTGTGTAGTTGGTTAAATTTAGTGTCATTGTTTTTTATTACAGGGTTTATTATTACAGGTATGTTTACTAGACCAAAAGATATATTACTATGTATATTAGGCATATTTTTTCACCATTATTAGTGTTTACAGATTATAGTTATTTATAACATATTTGTTTTGTTTACATAGAATATGTTATGGAGGATGTGTATGGATTTTGATTATAAGTTTGGGAATAGTTATTATAAGTATTTTAAAGATAAAGGGCTTAAGATTACAGAGTATGATATAACTGCTGATATGCAGGAACAAGACGTGCAACCTGGATTAGAGTATGTGATGGAGCCTTTACCTATATTTTTTGATAAGGATTATGTTGGTAGTGGTAAGTTAAAGGGAAGTGTTGCGATTGTAACTGGAGGAGATAGTGGATTAGGGCGCACGTGCGCGGTTTATTTTGCGTGTGAGGGTGCTAAGGTGGTTATTCCGTATCTTTATGAAGATAGGGATGCTTTAGAGACTAAGGAATTTATTGAGAAGTTAGGAGGAGAGTGTTTACTTTTAAAGGGCGATATTGGGTGTAAAGAGTTTTGTAAGGAGATTGTTAAAAAGACTTTAGAGAGGTTTGGAAAGATTAATATTTTGGTTAATAATGCTGGAGTTCAGTTTCAACAAGATTGTATTACTTCTATTAGTGATTCACAGTTTGATAAGACTATGAAAGTTAATGTTTATGCTATGTTTTATTTGACTAGGGAAGTTGTTCCTTATTTACATAGTGGAGACTCGATTATTAATTTAAGTAGTGTTACTACTTTTTATGGAGAAGCACAGCTTATTGATTATGTTACTAGTAAGGGTGCGATTGTTGGGTTTACTCGTGCTTTAGCTAGGAATTTGGCTTTAAAGAATATTAGGGTTAATGCTATTGCACCGGGTTATTTTTGGACACCACTTCAACCTGCTTGTTGGGTTAAGGAGAAAATTCCGTCACTCGGGGCAGATGCGGCTATGGCTAGAATGGCTATGCCTTATGAACTGGGGCCTACTTTTGTTTTTTTAGCAAGTAAGGATTCAAGTTATGTTACTGGACAAGTTATTCATAATAATGGTGGACAGGTTATGTGCTAAAAAATGTAAAGTTTTTTACATATTATGATTGACTATCTTGCTTTGTTGTTATATATTTATTGTAGAGGGTAGATAGATATGAAGAATAATGAAGATAGAGAGGCTTTTTTAAAAAGAGCAAAAGAGGGTTCTATTGGGGTAAGTAGAACTGAAAGAAATACTAGGACTTATAATGTTGATGTAAAAAGGATTAAGGCTAAGATTATAGCTATTTTAATGAGTGGTGCACTTATAGTAGGTGGCGTAACATTTGTTAAGGCTGGAATTGATAGATTTAATAGTCCTACTAATATGTCAAATATGTCTAGGGAAATAGGTGCGATTGTTAATCAAGTAGATGGACCTGATGAGATGAGATATATTTCTATTGTTAGTCAAAATACACATAGGAATGCAAATGGACCTTATTATAGTCAAGAAGATATTGCTAAGGATTTGTTAAGGCTTGATTCAAGGATTTTTGATTATGCTTTTTGTACTGTTTGTGAAGATATGGGAGAAGATATTAATAATAAAGTTGGAGTAAATGGTTTATCTAATATAGATAGTGTTGTTTATTATTTAAAGGAATTATCTAAAAATGGTACTATTGTTAATGATTATGTTAGTAATGAGTTTAGAGATGTTGAGAGTTTAGAGAAGTATTTAGTGAAGTATGGTTATGTTGATAAGGATGGTAAGGCATCACTAGATAAGTTTAAGAAAGCATGTGATGAAAAGGCTGAAAGTATTTTAGAGATTGTAAATGAGAGTAAGGAAAAAGGAGCAAGTTTATCATGAATGTAGAAACAACTGTTATTAATAATAAGACTTATATAGAAGTGGACCAAGTTGAGATTAAGGGAACTACTTATGTGTATTTATCTAATTTTTTAGACGATAATGATTTTTTGATTAGAAAATTGGGTGTAGAAGATGGTAAGATATATTATGAGAGATTAAAGGATGATAAAGAGTTTGAGCTTGCTATGATGTATTTTACTAAGAAGCATAAGAATATGATTAATAGTGAAGAGTGATTGCTCTTCTTTTTTATGTATAAAACCCAAGTAACTAGCCAAAATATAAGTAGAATGTTAATATAGTATACATTAAAAATTTAATTTAACTTAAAATAATAAATTTTCATCAAATAAATTTGACTTTATATAAAGAAAATTA
>CANQQR010000029.1 GCA_947626035.1 uncultured Bacilli bacterium
ACATGAAAAAAGACTAAATTACTAAATTTTAGTTTATTTTGTCATGCCTTTTTTCTGTTTAGCTGTGAATAGTAACTTTTTTTATTGAGAACTTTCCTATTACATAAATTAAAAAGCATAACTTTGTGTTGTAAAGTTATACTTCTTATTTAGGAAATTATGTTTAGTATGTCTTCTATGTAATAGGAACTGCTATCTTCTTCTTTTTCTTTATAAAGTTCTATACGTGTTTTTGAGTTACTTGGTGTATATATTAAAGCATTATATATTATGTTATCTTTTTTGTCACGTAGTTCTAGTTTGTATGACGCACCTATATAGAAGATTAATTCGTCTTCTTTTAGTTTTTCGCCTGCATTTATTATGTTTAGTAGTTTTTTTAGTTCGCTTTTTTTAGATATTACTTTTGTTAGTTTGTTGTCACTAGTTTTTATTACATTTATGTATGATGTTTTGTTTAAATCTTTTATATTTTCGTTTTCTACTAGGTTTTCAGTTTTTTTGTTACAGCCTATTAATGTGAAGCATGTTAGTAATAATATTAATTTTAGAAAACTATTTTTCATATACATACATCCTCTCTTTATTTTTTACTACTTTGGTGTTTCTTCAAAGACAACCATTGTTCTTTAGTAAGAATATATGAATAATCTTCTATTGGTTCATCTAAAAATGTATATTGAACCATTTTCGTTTTATCTTGTCTAACAAATCCTAATTTTTCCATTATCATCCATGAAGCAGGATTTACAATAGCTGCTCCAGTTCTAATTTCATTTATATCTACTTGGGTAAACATATAATCAATCATAGCAATTGCAGCTTCAGTGGCATAACCTTTTCCTTGAAAAGCAGGGTCTATTAACCAGCCTACTCCTCTTATACTAGAATCTGTAATATTAGGATCTTCATCATGTGCTTCATGACATGAAACTCTTCCTATACATTCACCTGTATCTTTTAGAAAAATGCTCCATCTAAATATGTTAGAATCGTTTGCATGTTCCATATCTATTTTATAATATTTTTCTTGCTTATTCCAATCTAATAAATTTTCTTTAAACTTTGGAGGTACTGTTAAAAAATATTTGTTTACTTCAGGCATCATTAAGATTTCCCATAATCTTTTTTGCTCTTGCATAGTTTGTGCTTTTAACAATAATCTCGAAGTTTCTATTTGTTTACTACCTAAATAATTCATTAATAAAATCTGTCGAGTAGGTGTCTCGACGTACCTTCCTTTCTTCTCTACTATGAACTTTTAGAATAAAATTAATATTCTATTTTTCATTTATAACCTTATAATTTTATATTTTAGTTTATTGTTAGTGCTGTTTCTAATGCTAGTTTTATCATTTCGTCAAAGTCATGTTCACGTTGACTGCTGTTTAGTTCTTCTTTTGTTACGTATGAGTCTGATATTGTTAGTATGCAGGATGCTTTTTTGTGTAGTTCTTGGGCATTTATGAATAAACTGAATGTTTCCATTTCAACACAGTCACAGTTATAGTCGTTTCTAAATTTTTTGAAGTCAAAGTTTTCTTTGTAGAATGCTTCTGTTGAATGGCATCTTCCGGCTCTTAGTTTCATTCCGTGAAGACGTGCAGTGGTTATTATTTTTTCGTTTAGTCCTGCATGGCTATAGACGATTTTGTCGCTTCCTCCTCCAAAGGATGAGGCATAGTTAGAGTCGCTATAGGAACTTTCTACTAGAAATAAGTCTCCTACATTTAGTTCTTCTGAGTAACTTCCTGCACTTCCAATTCTTATTATTGCTTCTACGTCATAGTCTTTAAATAGTTCGTAACTGTATATTCCCATTGATGGTATACCCATTCCACTTGAAAATATGGTTACTTTTTTGTTTTTGTAGTACCCAGTGTAGCCTAGTTCGTTTCTTACTTCGTTTATTAGTTTGGCGTCACTTAGGTATTTGTTTACTATATATTCTACTCTTTTTGGGTCTCCTGGCATTATTACGACAGGAGCTACATCACTTTTGTCTGCTTCGATATGTACTGTTGGCATTTTTTCACACTCACTTTCTTTATTCATTGTTTTCTTCTGTTTGGTTTAGTTTTACTAATACTATTCTTGGTTTGCTTCCGTTTTGAGGACCGATTATTCCTCTTTCTTCTAGTAAGTCTATTATTCTTGCTGCACGGTTATAGCCTACACTGTATTTTCTTTGTATTAGAGATGCACTGATTTTTCCTGTTTTTACTGCAAATTCTACTATTTCATTATATAGTTCGTCGTCTGAATCTTCTTTGTTTGTAGATGTTTGGTCCATTATGTCTTCTTTTGGATTTTTTTCTAGGTTTACCATTGATTCGTCATATTTTGGTGCACCACTACGTTTTACGAATTCTACTACTCTGTTTATTTCTTCGTCTGATACGTAACTTCCTTGTATTCTTATTGGGCTTGCTTCGCCAGGTGGTAAAAATAGCATGTCGCCTTTTCCTAGTAGTTTTTCTGCTCCACCCATGTCAAGTATGGTTCTTGAGTCAACGAATGATGATACCATGAAGCTTATACGTGTTGGTATGTTTGATTTTATTAGTCCAGTGATTACGTCAGTTGATGGACGTTGTGTTGCGACTATTAGATGTATACCTGCAGCACGCGCTAGTTGGGTAATTCTCATTATTGCTTCTTCTACTTCTTTGCTTGCTACCATCATTAAGTCTGCTAGTTCGTCTATGATTACTAGTATGAATGGCATTTTTTCTAGTTCTGGTTTTGATTTTTTGTTTTTTTCTACATATTCGTTATATGATGTTATGTTTCTTGTTCCTGTGTTTGCAAACATGTCGTATCTTTCGTCCATTATCATGCAGACTTTTTGTAATGCTACTGCTGCTTTTTTAGGGTCTGTTACTACTGGACGCATTAGGTGTGGTACACCTTCATAGCAGTTTAGTTCTACTTTTTTAGGGTCTACTAGGATCATTTTTACTTCGTCTGGTTTTGCACGCATAAGTATTGAAGTTATTATGTTGTTTATGCAGACTGATTTACCACTACCAGTGGCACCTGCGACTAGCATGTGTGGTGCTTTGTTTATTTCAAAGTATTGAATGTTACCCATTATGTCTAGTCCAAGTGGGGCTAGTAGTTTTGATGAGTCTAGTTTTTTTGGAATTCCAGCTAGTATGTCTTTCATTTTTACTTCACTTGTTTGTGGGTTTGGTATTTCTATTCCTATTGTGCTTTTTCCTGGAATTGGTGCTTGAATTCTTACGTCTTTTGCTGCTAGGGCTAAAGCTATTTCTCTATTTATGCTTAGTATTTTGTTTAGTTTTGTTCCTGCTTTTACTTCTATTTCATATTGTGTTACAGTAGGTCCTACGTGTACTTCTACTACTTTACCAGTTATGTTAAAGTCATTAAATACTCTTTCTAGTATTTTGTTGTTGGATGTTATAAATTCTGTGCTGTTTACTTTTCCTTTGTTTTTGCTGCCCACTAGTAAATCTAGAGGCGGAAGTATATATTCTTTTGTTTCTTCGTAATTACCATTTTCATTTTTGTTTACTGGTGGTAATTCTATTTCTTCTGGTTCTTCTACTGGTTCTTTTCTTGTTATTTCATTTATGTTTGTTATTACTACTCTTCCGTCGTCGTCTTCTTTTGCTATTCTTTCGTCTAGGTCTTTTTCTCCGGATGCGGCCATTTCTTCTATTGTTTTTGGTTTTCTTCTAAATGGTTTTAGGACTTTTTTTATTAGGTCTACTAGTGTTATGTCAAATAGCATGACTATTCCAAATAGGCTTAGTATGATGCAGACGATTAGTGTTCCTGTTATGTCAAATAGTGTTACAAATGCAAGGGAAAGACAGCCACCTATTATTCCGCCTCCTGTGTATTTTAGCATTGATGCTGTGTTAAATGCGTCAAGTATGCTGTTCATTGTTGTTTTTAGTATGTCAATTCCTACTAGGCTATTATCTTTTATATATTCTAAGTGTGAAAATAATAGTATTGCCATTATTACTGTGTAGACTCCTAATAGTCTTGCACTTAGGAGGTTTGGTTTTTCTCTTTTTATTATTAATACTGTACCTAATATTATTGATACTAGTAAGCCTAGTATGTACCAGTTACCAAATAGAAAGATAGTGAAATTTTTTACTACACTACCTACTATTCCAAAGTTACCAAATCCTAATAGTCCAAGTAGAACTAATATTAGTCCTTGTAATTCTTTTGAATAAGGAAATGGTGTTTTTGTTTCTTCTGTTTTTACTTTCTTTTTTGCCATAAACCCTCCTTATGCCTCGTATGCACTCATTAATTTTTTGTGTATACCAGGCTCTACTACGTTTAATGTGTTTAGACTTGTTTCTAAACTTTTGCGATAGTCTCCTCTTTTAAATTCTTTTTCTGCTTTTATTAGGCCATCGTTTATTTCTTTATAGGTTGAACGGTATCTATTACCATATACTATAGCCATTTCAGCCATTGCGGCTGTTTTTGTTAGTTCGTTACTTAGTGTATATAGTTTTAAGACTAGGTCTCTTCCTGTGTCGACTCTTGTGTTTAAGTCGTTTATTACTATTGGTTTTTTTGCTAGTTCTTCTATTATGCTTTGAATTCCTTCTTTTGCTTCTTCTAGTTCTACATAATAAGTTTTTGGTATTATTGGAAGTTTGAATTCTTTTATTTTGTCTTTAGATGACCTTAGTATTGAACGAATTTCTGTTAGTTGTTCTCTTGCTCTTACTTCGTCTTCTTTTAGGCTTCCTAGACTTTTTATTATGCTTTCTAGTTTGTCTTCACTTTTTGCTATTCTTACGCTTATTAGTTCACATTCTTTGCTTAGTCTTGAATATGGTGTTACTTTTGTTAAGGTTCTATCGTTTATGTTTTTAAAGCTGTCTTTTTCTTCTGTTATTTCTTTACTGATTATGTCAAGATTTTTTATTTCTTCGTCAGTTAGTGCATAGGTTTCTTTTAGTTCGCCTATTTCAGAATATATGTTTTTTATTACTTTTGTTAGTCTGTTTAGTTTTTCACTTATGCTATTTATGTAGTGTTCATATTCTTTTTTGCTTTGTTTTTCTTTGTCAAAGTCAGTATATAGACTTTCAAAATAGTCTAGCATTGTTTTTAGTTCAAATATTGAGTCTTCTAAGTTTAGTACTTTTAGTCTGTCGTATATGTTTTCTAGTTTCTTTTCTGCTTCTTCTATGTTATATTCTAGGTTCATATATTCTATGTTGTAGCCATCTTTTTTCATTTTTGATGATAAGCTTTTTAGTTCTGTTATTTTTTTTGGTATTACCATTTTGCACATTAGTATTACTGTTGGGGTTTCGTCTATTACTATTTTTAGGTTGTTTATTAGGTCGTCTAAGGCGTGAACGATTTTGCTTACTTCTTCATAGTCGTTTTCTTCCATTACTCTTTCAAATGCGCTAAAGAGTTTGTTTATGTTGTCGAATTGTAAGTCGATGTTTTTTTCCATTTCTTTGTAGTCATTTTTGTTGTTATTGTATTTTGTGACTATTTCTCTATATAGGGATTTTAGTTTTGTTACTGCATTTCTGTTTCTTTCTTCACTCATTGTTATGTCACGGATGCTATCTAGTAAAAGTTCCATGTCAGTTTTTACATAGTAAATATCTAGTTCACATCTAGCTAGGTTATAGCTTGCTTCTTTAAAGTTTTTTTCGTTTATTAAAAGTTCTATTTCTAATAGTTTATCTGTTAGTTTAGATATTTCATTTTCTTCAATGTTTTTGTATCTTTTTTCCCATTTTTTGTATCTTTTTTCTAGTGCTTCGTTGTTTATTAAGCTTTTTACTTTGTCCATTTCATTTAGTATTGATGATGATATTATTAAGTTTTTTAGTGTTTCTAGTCTGTTTAGTTCTTGTTCTAGTTTGTCTTTTGTTTTTTTTCGTATACCATAAATAGTAATTATTATTAATATAAATCCAACAGCATATATGCCAATAAATGCTAATACTTCAAAACTATTCATGTTTTCACCTACTCTCTTTTTTTATTTTACCACGAAGAGCTTATTTATAAAAGTAGAATTAAAAAATATTTTATGGAAAAGAAAAAGTCCATTTGTATGAACTTAATCTTCTTTAGGACATTCAAATACTTTTTCATCAAATTTATAGTATTTACCAGATTTTTTCGCCGTATATTCTTTGTCTTTGTACTCAAATTTTATTTTGTTTATACCTATTTTTGTTATTTTTATGTCGTTTTTGATGTTTTCTCTTAGATTTTCGTCAAGTTTGTATTCTAGCGCACATTCCCCACCTTCGCCAGTTGTATAAAGTTGGCCGTCTATTTCTTTATATTTTTGGTTTATTTTTGTGTTGATTTGGTCTGCAAGTTTTTCTTCATATACGTTGTTTGCTAGTGATATTAGGTTTCCTAGTTTACTATAGTCTGTTATTGCTACCATGTACCAGTTTTTATCATCAACTGTTACTACTTCTTTGTCATATACTGCAAGACCTACACCATCTGATGAATATATAGATATATACGCTTTTTCAAGTGATTTATACAGCATTTCTTTCTTTTCATCGTTTTTACCACAACCCACTAATAATAATGAACACATGAGTATTATTAATACTTTTTTCATCATTTACCTCCTACTATTTATGTTATTATTGTATCACATTTTATTATTTTTATATACTATTTAAGTAATTTTTTTATTTTTTCTAACAATGTGTCATAGTCATATTCTGCTTTTTCTAATATTTCTTTGTTTGTTCCACTTATTCCGTAGTTTTCTAGATTTAGTAAATATTTTTCACTATAGACAAATTTGTTCCAAGCTCGGTCGTTACTTGCTTCTAGTACTATTATTTTAGATCCTACTGGCAGTAGAGTGCTTATATATTCTTTGTCCATTTTTTCAAATATTTCTAAACATGGAACTGATATTACTCTGGTATCTAGTCCTATTAATGCTAGTTCGTTACTGATGTTTAGTGCAGTTTCTACTTCGTTACCAGTTGCTAAGATTATTCCGGTGAGTCTATTTTTTGCTTCTTTTATTATGTATGCACCTTTATAAGTTTTTTCTACGTCGCTTCCTTTTAGTAAGCCTTTTGTTTCTTTTGGTAGCAGTAAAGCAGATGGACATTTTTTATTTAGTATGTAGTCCCAAGAGCCGACTAGTTCGTTTACGTCAGCTGGTCTAAATACGGTTAGGTTTGGTATGCTTCTTAATGCACCTATTTGTTCAACTGGTTGATAAGCAGGACCCATACTTCCTATTTTTATTGAGTCATGAGTGAATATGTAAGTCACAGGTAAATTCATCATTGCGCTTAGTCTTATTGACGGTTTCATGTAGTCACTAAATGCTAGAAGTGTACTTGCAAATGGTCTTAGTCCTGAGAGTGCTAGGCCGTTAGTTATAGCACCCATAGCCATTTGTCTTAAACCGTAAGAAATGTTTTTTCCAGTGTTACTGTTTATTTTAAATAATCCACCGTCACTAATAAACGCCATTGTTTCTTTTACTTCGTCTGCACTTCCGCCTATAAATAGTGGTGAAAGTTTTGCAATTAGGTCCATTAGATTTTTGTTAGTTATTCTTATGTCTTCTAGTAAGTCAGGATTAAAGTTTATTTGTATATTTTTTAGTGCTATTTTTGAAGTTGAGTCTTCTAGATAGTCTAATATTTTTTTCTTTTCTTCACTTTTTTCTCTTACATTGTTGTATCTTGTTACCCATTCATTATATATAGGACTTATTCTTTTGTCTATTTTTTCTCTAAAGTAAGTTACTGCTTCTTTAGATACGTGGAAAGGTACTTGTGAAAGGTTCATTTTGTTTTTGATTAGTTCTGTGTCACTGTCTGTTAGTGGTCCACTATGGACTTTGTTAGTACCAGAGTCTGGTAGTCCTATTCCAATTATAGATTTTATTTCAATTATGCTTGGTTTATCTACTACTGATTTTGCTTTTGTTATTGCCCTATCTATAGATATTGCATCTTCTGAGTTAGTGACTACTTCTGTGTGCCAACCACATGATTCAAATCTTTTTAGTATGTCTTCGTCAAATACACCATCGGTTTTACCGTCTTGTAATACTTTGTTTGAGTCATATAGTACTATTAGTTTTCCTAGATGCATGGACCCTGCAAGGGATGCAGCTTCGTAAGTTATACCCTCCATTAAGTCCCCGTCACTTACAAATACATATGTGTAATAGTTTAATAAGTCTCTTCCAAGTAATTCTTTTAAATATTCTTCTGATATGGCTATTCCAACAGAGGTTGCAAATCCTTCGCCTAGTGGGCCAGTAGTTGCTTCTATACCTATTTTTTTGTTTAATGTAGGATGTCCTGTTAATGGACTGTTTTTCTTTCCATAATTTTTGATGTCCTCGAGTGTTATATTATAGCCACTATAGAATAAGGTGCTATATAATAAGGGAGCAGCATGTCCTGCACTTACAATAAATCTATCTCTATTTAGCCACTCGCCATCTTCTTTATTAAAATTTAAGTGATTTACAAATAATGTATAGAATGTTGGAGCCATTGATAAGCATACGCCAGGATTACCACTTTTTGCTTCGTTTATCATATCTATGCTTAGGCTTCTTATGCCGTTTATTACTTTTAAATCCATATTTACACCTACTTTATCTTTTAGTTATACTATAATTATAACACGAGGACGTTTTATTTGTAAAATATTTATGCGTAGAATGATTCTTGCTCTTGTATTTTGCTTTCTATTTGATTTATGTTATCTATTTTTTTCGTCAGCATCAGTGATAAAACTGCAATTATCACATAAAAGATAATTATTCCTTTGTAATTTTTGATTAAATTTTCTAATTTTTTCATTTTACCACCTCTTCCTTTATGTCTCCATATTACTACATATAATTGTTCGTGTCAATACTTAAACAAAAAAATGTTTGACAAATGTACGTTTTTGTGTTAACCTTTTATTAGAAGGAGTTGATAATATGGAACCTTTGACAAAAAAACAAGAGGAAGTCTTGACAGTAATCAAGAAGTATATTGCTAAAAATGGTTATAGTCCAAGTGTAAGAGAAGTATGCGAGATGATGAATTTGAGTAGTACTGCAACTGTATTTGTTCATATGAGACATTTAATGAATAAGGGTTATTTAAAGCAAGCTGATAATAAGTTTAGAACTTTAGAGGTGCTTGTACCTAATGAGTATTTAGAAGATAAGGAAGATGTGGTTAGCGTTCCACTTTTAGGGAAAGTTACTTGTGGTAACCCTATTGAAGCTATTGAGTTTCCTGATGAGTATATTAGTTTACCATCTTATATGATTCCTAAAAAAGAAGAAGTGTTTACTTTAAGAACTCAAGGAATGAGTATGAAGAATGTTGGAATTTATGATGGCGATATTGTTATTGTAAAAAGAACTAAGAGTGCTAAGAATGGAGATTATGTTGTTGCTTTAGATGAAAATGGTTATACTACATTAAAGACATTTTATAAAGAGAACGGATACTTCAGATTACAACCTGAAAATGAGACTATGGATCCTATTATTTTGGACAAAGTCGATATTTTGGGAATTGCTATTGGATTATATAGAAAATTTTAGTAAATATAAAAATAAAAGGTTTTCATTAATTTGAGAACCTTTTATTTCATGATTATTAGTGCTCCTAGGAAGCAAATTAATAGTACTATTGTTATTAATCCGTTTATTAAGTCTAATTTGTTTTCTTTGTTTGGAACACATAAAGTGTAACTGAATAAAATTCCACCTACTAATCCTCCAAGATGCGCGAACAAATCTATATTAGGTACGTATACGCTTATTAATAGATTTATTAATAGTATTGGTATTATGTTACTTCTTAAAAATCCATCTAGGGTTGCACGGTATTTATAGCCAAAATATATTAGAGAACCGAATAAACCGAATATTGCACCACTTGCTCCTACACTAAAGCCGTTGTTTAGTGCTGCTGATAGTAAAGCGCCGATTATACCACTACCTAAATATATCATTAGGTATTTTGTTTTTCCGTAGTATTTTTCGATTAGTGGTCCTATTACGTATAGAGAGTACATGTTTGAAAATAAGTGTATTATGTTAGCGTGAGAAAACATGCATGTAAGTAGTCTATATACTTCTCCTTTTTTTAAGAAGTATGAAGAGTTTGCAAGTAAAGGTATTATTTTTTCATAGTTTAGTGATGTTATTATATATAATAGTACATTTATTATTATTAATGCTATTGTAGCTGTTGGGTATTTACTGCCTTTAAATATTTTTGCTAGTTTTTTATCTTCTTTTATTGTTTTTTCGTTTAGTTCTTCGGTCATTTGAAATATTCCAGTTACGCCAGTGTGGTCGCTACTGATTTTTTCTTTTAGTGTTGGAAATAAGTTATTTATTAGTTTGTTTCTTTTTAAGTCTGATATTTTTTCTATTTTTATGCTTTCAATGTTTTTGTCTTCTATTAGTTTTACTTCTGGTCTTACGTCTAGTAAAAAATTAAGCATGTTCATTTTGAAACTGTATGTTTTCTTTTTTATGCTTTTTCTTATTGCATTACATTTTTTCATGTCTACAAATAGTTGTTCTTCATTGTGTATGTAATTTATATTTATTCTTATTAAAGATACATCTTTATCTAGATTTTCTAGCCATATTTCGTTTTGTACTCCATTTACTATTATTGGTCTATAGTTTTCTTCTGTTACAAAATAATGAATTATTTTCATAACAATTTCGTCTTTTTTGCCCATTATTATATTAGTCACAAGAAAACCTCCTTTTTACTAATAATATTATAATACTCTTTTTCATAAGATTAGTAAAGGGGTTGAGTAAATGAAAAAAGTTTTTATGTTTTTGTTATTTTTTCTTCCATGGCTTATTAGTGGACTTGTGTTTAGGGTTAATTTTGAATATTATAATATGTTAGAGCTTCCATCTTTTACGCTTAGTCCTAAAGTAATTAGTATTTGTTGGATTTTTATTTATGTACTTATTGCGATTAGTATTTATTTAGTTAGTTCTAAGTGTAATATTTTGAAGACATCTGATTATTTTTATGTTTTAGTTACTAATTATTTAGCAAATCAATTATTTCTTTATGTGTTTTTTAATTTAATGAGTCCTTTATTTGGGTTTATTATGACTACTATTACTTTTGTTAGTTCTGTTTTCTTATTTTTAGAGACAAGAAAACTTAATAAAAAAGCAAGTTATTTTTTGATTTTGTATCAGCTTTATTCTTTGTATGCTTTTATATTAAGTTTAACTATTTATATTATGAATTTTTGAATGTTTCTAATAATTCAGTAAATTCTTTTTCTGGAGGACATGTGAACTCTAGAAATTTTTTTGTTATTGGATGGTTAAAGCCTAGGTACATTGCATGAAGCATTTGGCCATAGTTATTTATTTTTTTGCCATAGACTGGATCGTTTATTACTGGGTGTTTTATGTAAGCCATGTGGACTCTTATTTGATGGGTTCTTCCTGTTTCTAAAACGCATTCTATTAGTGTTGCATTTTTGTATCTTTCTATTACTTTGAAATTTGTTATAGCGTTTTTGCTGTTTTTGTCTGTTACAGCCATTTTTTTTCTGTCTTTTTCACTTCTTCCAATAGGGGCTATGATTTTGCCTGTGTCTGTTTCTATTACACCACTTACAAGGGCTAGGTATTTTCTTTTTATTTTATGATTTTTGAAGTCTTCACTTAATATTCTATGGGCTTCATTTGTTTTTGATATTAAGAGTAAGCCTGATGTGTCTTTGTCGATTCTATGGACTATGCCTGGTCTATCAGTTCCGTTTATGTCACTTAGATTTTTTGTGTAGTACATTAGTGCATTTACTAGTGTGCTTTTTGTGTTACCGTTTCCTGGATGGACTACCATTCCGCTTTTTTTGTTTACAACTAATACGTGCTCGTCTTCATAGTAAATGTCAAGCGGTATGTCTTCTTCTTTTATATTTGTTGTTTCGTTCCAATTGTCGTAGTTTATTACATCGTTTTCTTTTAGTAAGTAGCCTGATTTTGTTTTTTTGTTATTTACTGTTATGTCTTCTGTTTTTATGTGTTTACTTATGTTGCTTCTTGTTGTGTCTAGTTGGTTTGTTAAGTAAACGTCTAGTCTTTGTCCTTCATTTTCTTTATTTATTACTATTTTCACGTCTTTCCTCCAATAAAATTCCTAATAAGAATAGTAGCACACCTGTTACTATGAATGCATCTCCTAAGTTAAATATTGCAAAGTTATAGTTAAAGATTTTGAAATCTAGGAAGTCTCTTACATAGCCATAGTAGAGTCTATCTACTAAGTTTCCAATTAGGCCACCTATAAGCAGAGATAAACCTAGGTCTATGGTTATGTTCTTTTTTTTGTGTTTGATTAGTTCAAATAATAAGTAACCTAGGATTAAAAATGATACTATTACTATGAAAACTGTTTTTCCTCCGAATATTCCAAATGCAGCTCCGATGTTATGGGTGTACGTTAGGCGAAAGAAACCTTTTATGACTGTTATGCTTTCGTTTAAATCTATTTTATTCATTATAATTATTTTACTTATTTGATCTAATAAAAAGGTTAGTATTATTAATATTATGTATTTAATTTTTTTCACATTAAATCACCCTTAGTTTTAATATTAACAATAAAAACTTAAGAAGTAAATATTAATTATTCTAAATCTATTAAAATTACGTCGCTACCTAGTTTTTTTATTTGTTCGTATTTGATTTGTACGTCGTTTTCTGTTGTAAATAGACTTCTTACGTATTTATTTTTTTCTATAATTAGACTTATTAATGATCCATCACTTGCGTTTATTTCTGCATCTATTATTCTTCCTATTATTCTTCCGTCGTTTATGTTTATTATATCTTTTCTTTGTAGTTCACTAAGTCTCATTATAAATCACCTATTAATTATATGAATCAAATTATATATTATTTTATTAATCTTTTAACATTTTTTATGGCATTTTTTTCTAGTCTTGATACTTGTGCTTGGCTTATGTTTAGTTCTTTTGCTATTTCCATTTGGGTTTTGCCTATTACGAATCTGTTTATTAGTATGTTTTTTTCTCTTTCTTTTATTTTCATTAGTGCTTTTCTCATGCTTATTAGGCTATCTAGGTCTTTGTTTTCTTTTTTGTCTTCTATTTGGTCCATTAGGTATATTGTGTCTCCTCCGTCGTTATATATCGGGTCAAATAGGCTCATGGGTTCTTTTAGGCTCATGATGGCTTCTTTTACGTCATATTCTGTTACTTTAAGGGTTTTACTTATTTCGCTAGTTGTCGGTTCTTTTCCGTGTTCTCCCATATATTCTTCTTTGTATTTCATTATTTTGTATGCTAGGTCTTTTATGCTTCTACTGATTCTTACTGAGTTGTTATCTCTTATGTATCTTTTTATTTCTCCTTCAATCATTAAGACTGCATATGTGCTAAATTTTACTTCATGTGTTAGGTCAAAGTTGTCTATTGCTTTTATTAGGCCAATGCAGCCAATTTGGAATAAGTCGTCCATGTTGTCTGTTTTGTTTTGGTATTTTCTTAGTATTGATAGTACTAGTTTTAAGTTTCCGTTTACTAGTTCGTCTTTTGCTGTTTTGTCTCCATTTTGGTATTTTTTAAATAATTCTATCATTTCTTCATGTGTTAGTACTTTTATTTTGCTTGTGTTAATGCCTGTTATTTCTACTTTATTTTTAGCCATTTTATAACGTCCTTTCTATTTTATATTGTTAAATTGGACGTTATTTTATACATTTGACTTTGGAAGTTTTGATTTGGTAATAAAAACACTGGAAATTAATCCAATGTTTATTTTAGTTTTCTGAAGTAGCACATGTATCTTCGTCAGTAAGTTCTTTTACTGTATATGGATCATTTGATAAACCATTACCTTCAAATTCTACACAAGATTTTAGGGAGATAACGGGACGAACTACAGTATTTGAATTAGCAACGTAGTTACCATATAATTGCCCTGGGTTTGTAGATCCATTAACACTAAACACAGTTGCACCATTTGCGCCACCTCCAAAATGACATGGACTTATTGTCCACCACCCTTTGTCACCAGTTACAGTTTCACCTAACTCATTACTACTAAAATAGGCAGTTGCATTATTAGTTTACCAAAAGCTTCCAGCAAACACTAACTCATCTGCGGTCATCAAACCTACTGGTTTATCTAAATCTCCATTCCCATTTGACATAGTACTTACGCTAAATTTGTCGGCAACTACTTGTGTTATTTCTATTAAATTACCACTTCCATCTACGCCACACTTAAACGATGGGTGATTTCTTTTATTATCATATCTATACATTGCTAATTTTTCATAACCATTATAATACATCTCCTCACTCGTTTTCCATCCTGTTTGTGAACTTCTATCATTGCAATATATCGCAGTTTTACTTATATATTTATCATAATTAGATTCTAAATTATTTGTATACCACTTATCTAATTCTGTCTTTATTGGGCTAGGTGTTCCATTTTCCCTTATTGCTTCTAATGTATCTCCTTCACTATACATATAACCTACATATGTAGTATTATTATACGTTGGATTATATGCAAAACATCCATTATTTCCTATGTCTGTAATATAGCCATCTTGTCTATCTATTCCAGTTCCTGCATATAATAGTCTTATACTTTCATCTTCATTCATTCTTATTATTCTCCAATATAACTTGTCTCCATTTGCATTTTCTCCAAATTGTACCCAGTTGTCTTTTACACCTCCAGCATAATAGTAAACTTTATTTCCTCCCTCTGTCCATTTACCATCTTCATAATATTTAGAAGAAGTTGATACTATTGTGCTAAAATCTTCTCTCTTTTTTGCACCATTAAACTTATCTTCAAAGAATGCAAGTGAACTACTTTTATGTTCTGCTATCTTTAAATTACCTTTTATTGTTTTACCCATATCATCACTTTGGTCTTCATTCTCTTTACTTACATATCTAAACTCTATCTTATATTCTTGTTTTTCTTTGTCTTGTATTGTTATATTTGATAGTAATACTTCTGTTGTTGCTTCTTTACTTTTTGGAACTGGTACAAATTCATTCATACTAGAACCACTTCCATTTGTACATGTTATTTTATATTCTAAATAATCATTTACAAATGTATTTATTAAGTTTTCCATTAATATATCATAATAA
>CANQQR010000030.1 GCA_947626035.1 uncultured Bacilli bacterium
AACACATAGAAAAAATCTATGTGTTTAAGTGCATTAAAAAACTATAAAGGTTATTTGTTTTTAACCCCCCCCGATTTGCAAACTAATGTTTTCGAAAGAGATTATTTTCTTCATAGTTTCATTCTCCTTTTATCATTTACAATTACATTTTATTATTTTTATTTATCAATGTCAACAACAAATTATCGGTGGGACCAACAATACTAGGCATACTACATTTACTATTCTACTTATATTTTGGTTAGTTATTTAGGTTTTATTCAAAAAAATGTAGAACTTTTTATTCTACATTCTTATTATAGTTTTCTAGGAAACTTTTGTATTTACCATTTAATTTTGTTCCTAAGACACAGTTTAGATTTATGTTATCAAGTGATTTAAATATGTTAAAGTCTATATTTTTGTTTATTTTTCTTAGGTTTTTTATTAAAGTTTTTATTTCTTGTCTTTTACTTATGGTTTCATTTGTTAGACTACATTCTTCTGTAAATTTACAAGCACAGTTTAGGAATTCTAGTTTGTTATAGTTTTTCCATGAAATTATTGAGTCTTCTTTTACTAGGTAAAGTGGTCTTATTAGTTCTAGTCCTTTAAAGTTATCGCTATGTAGTTTTGGCATCATTGTTTTTATTTCTGAACTATAGAACATTGATAGTAGTGTTGTTTCTATTACGTCGTCAAAGTGGTGTCCAAGGGCTATTTTGTTACATCCTAGTTCTTTTGCTTTATTATAGAGGTAGCCTCTTCTCATTCTAGCACATAGGTAGCATGGACTACCAGCACCTACTTTGTTTACTACTTCAAATATATCGCTTTCAAACATTTCTATGTTTATATTTAGTATTTTTGCATTGTTTAGAATAAAGTCACGATTATGTTCAGTGTAACCTGGGTTCATTACTACGTAATGTGCGGTGAAATTTGTTTTTCCGTGTCTTTCTAATTCTTGTACACATTTGGCTAGTAGAAATGAATCTTTTCCTCCACTTATGCACACCATTATGTTGTCGCCATCGTTTATTAGTTCATATTCTTGTACTGCTTTTACGAATTTGCTCCATATTTCTTTACGGTATTTTGTTATTATGCTTCTTTCTATTTCTTTGTATCTTTCCATTTTGTGCTCCTTAGTCTTTTGTTTTTAGTGATTTTAACATTTTCTTCCATAGATTGTTTGTGTTATAGTTTAATATTCCTACTTTGTATATTCTAGAGCCATATTTTATTAGTATGTATATAGTTATTAGTAGTAGAAAGATTGCTATAAGTATTTCCATTATTCCTATTTGGCCTATTATTAATAATACTGGGGCGATTATGGAAGATAAGAAAGGTATTACTGATAGTATGATTATGAATGTGCTTTTTTCATAGGTTGATGCAAGTATTGCTATGAAGTAACCTACCATTATTAGTATCATTAGTGGTGTTTGAAGTTGTTGGAAGTCTTCTTGGTTTGTTGTCATTGATGCTAGTATACCTGCTAGAAGTGAGTATGCAATGAATGATAGTATTATCATTATTATTACCCATGGTATACATTTTAGTATTTCATTTAACATTCCACTTTTTATAAATGTGTTTAGCATTTCAGAAAGTTCTGTTCCAAAACTATCAGTTATTTTTGTTCCTGTTATTTGTCCTCTTATAAATATTCCTATTATAAAGTATAGTACAAATAGTAAGCTTTGTAGTATTGCATAGATGTTTGATGTTATTATTTTAGATATGAAGTGTATTTTAGGACTTACACTAGTTATTATTATTTCCATGCTTTTTGATGATTTTTCTTCATTTATTTCTGCGCCTATCATTTGTGTTACGATAATTATTAGTAAAAAGAAAGGTATTATAAACATTGGAATTATAAAGCCACTTATGTAAGACATTAGTTCATAGTTTTCGTCTAGTTCATCTGTTAAGTAGTTTCTTGTTAGTTCTATTGGTGCGTTTATTTCGTTTAGTTCGTCTATATCTATGTCACTTTCCTCTAGCGCGAGTTGCATTTTGGTACTGTTTAAGGCTTGGGTTAGTAGTGTTACAGTTATTGAGTCAACATAGTCATATGATGTTAAAGATGCAGTGTATATTCCATTATCATTATTTATTTCTAGTATTAAGTCTTTTGATTCTTCTTTTTTTATTTGTTTTGTTAGTTCTTCTTTTGTTTTTTTAGCTTTTTGTATTTTTATGTCACTACTTCCTATTAATGTGTCCATGTCTTTATATTTAGTGGAAAGGTTATTATAGAATTCGTTTGTGTTATCTATTACGTATATGTTTACTGGTTCATTAAAGTCTCCACCAAAGAATTTTATTATGTTGTCTATGTTTATTATTAAAGGTATTACTATTAGTAAGATTATGTTAACTATTTTAAACCATTTTGTGTTTATTTTTTTCTTTAGACCATCTTTTATTAATAGTTTTAGTTTATTTGTCATATTTTTCGCCTACTTTCTCTATAAATATTTCATTTAGTGTAGGTTCTTCTACTACAAATTTTGTTATGTTTTTTTTGGTTTTTACATAGTCAAATACTTTAGGTGTTACTTCTTTGTTTTCAATGTTTACGATGTAGTCGTTAGCACTTTTGATTACTTTTAATACACCTTTTATTTGTTCTAGTTCTTCTTTTATTACGTCACCATTTATTATTATATTTTTTTTCATGTATTTTTCTTTTATTTCTTTTAGGTTACCTTTTAGGACTGTTTTTCCTTTTACTAAAATGCATAATGATTCACAGAAAAATTCTACGTGATCCATTCTGTGGGATGAGAATATTATGCTTGTGCCTTCGTTTTTTAATTCAAGAATTAGGTTTTTAAATAGTTCTATGTTTAGTGGGTCTAAGCCTGAAAATGGTTCGTCAAGTATTAGTAATTTAGGACTGTTTATTATTGCCATTATGAATTGTATTTTTTGTTGATTACCTTTAGATAGTTCTTTTATTTTTCTTGTTTTGTATTCTGTTATTTCTAGTTTGTTTAGTAAGTAATCTAGTCTTTTGTTTATTTCTTCTTCTGTCATGCTTTTTAGTCCACCATAAAAATGTGCGATTTCTTCTACTGTTAGTTTTGTTAATAAGCTTCTTTCTTCTGTTAGGAAACCTATTTTGTCAGTTACATTGTAATCTATTTTTTTACCATTAAAGTAGATTTCTCCTTCAGTTTTGTCAAGTAGGCCTGTTATCATTCTAAATGTTGTTGTTTTTCCAGCACCATTTACGCCAAGAAGACCGAATATTTCGCCGTCTTTTACTTCAAAGCTTAGGTTGTCTACTGCTTTTATATTATCATAGTATTTTGTTACGTTTTCTACTTTTAACATACTTCTATCCTCTTTCTTTATTTTTCGTTTTTTAAACAGAATATTGCATATAGTGGTATGCATTTTATTTTTGTGTTTTTGTCATAACCAAAGTTTTTTGTGCTTATTCTTATTGAGTATTTTGGATTATATTTTTCTATATAAGTTTTTAGGCTTTTTGCTTTAGTGTTGTTACCTGCTTTTACTTCTATAGGTATAATTCCGTCTTTTGTATATAGTAAGAAATCTATTTCTGCTGCACCTTTACTTTTCCAGTAATAAAGTGAGTAGCCATAGCTTATTATTTCATTTGCTACAAAGTTTTCTGTTATGCTTCCTTTATATAGACTAAGGTTATCTTTTATTATGTCTTCGTTTCTAATTTCTAGTAAATTATTTAGTAAACCTGTGTCGCTTATGAATAGTTTAAATGTTTCTTTTTCTACGTAACCTTTTAGGGGTATACTTGGTGTTGTTACACAGTAAGATTTTAGTACTAGATTGCTTGCTTCTAGCCAGTCTAATGCACTTTCAAAGTTTCTTGATTTAGCATTTTCTTGAACTTTACTATATTGGAATTTTTTTGATTCATTTGATAGTTGTAATGGTATGCTTTTGTATATTTTTTCTATTTTTAAGGATTCGCTGTTAGATATAATGTATTTATTCATGTCATCAAAGTATGATTCTGTTATGTTTTTTAGTATGTTTGTGTCATATTTTATTATGTCATTATTAACTTCTAACATATTTTTTATGCTTTCTGGCATACCTCCAGTTATTAAGTATAGTCTATAAAAAGATAGAGCTTTTTCATGAATTGGCTTTGATAGTTCTGTGTTTTTTTCGTAGCATCTTTTTATTTCGTCTATTAGTAAGTTTTGATTTTGAGCGATTAAGAATTCTTCAAAGTCCATAGGGTACATTTTTTCTATTATTACTTTTCCAACTGGAAATGATTTTTTAAATCTTTTTAGTTTTACGCCAAGTAAAGAACCTGCACAGATTATTCTAACATTACTGTGTTCTTCACAAAAATATTTTAATTCAGATATTAATGATTCTGATTCTTGTATTTCGTCTATAAATAATATAGTGTCTTCTTTTTCGATATCAAAATTTAGCATTACTTTTAGATTTCTAAATTTTTCATCAGAGTTTTTGTCTGTTTCATATAAGTTTAGTATGTCTTTATCGTTTAATAAATTTATTTTTATAAAGTGTTTGTATTCTTTTTGACAGAATTCTTCTATTATGTATGTTTTACCAACTTGTCTTGCGCCTAGTAGTATGTAGGGTTTTGCATTCTTTGTGTTTTTCCATTTTAAAAGGTTTTCATATATTTTTCTATGCATAATTAGCCTCCTTAGATAATATATTAACATATTTGTATAGATTTTGATAGTAAGTTTGCACCTTTTTCTAACGAATATTGATTATAAGTTGCACCTTTTCTTAACGAATATTAGTGTTTTAGGTTTAGTTTGTTTAATATTTTGTTTATAAAGTCACTTCCTAATACTTCGTTTAGTAGTCCTATTTTGTAAGACGTGAATATGTATATTATTCCTCCTACTATAGCATAAGTTAAGCAAACTATTATTATATTTAGAGTGCCTGTTACGTTTATGTTTATGAATTTACTCATTATTAGTAAGACTAGTAGCATAGATAAACTTGGAATCAGTGTTTTTAGTATTGTTTTTAGTATATTTTTGTATTTAAAGTTTAGTGATTTTTTTAGTGATATTAGTACTATTGTGAATGATAGTATGTAGCCTATGATGGTTGCTAGTATTGCTCCGTAGTATGCGTCTAGGCCTGATTTTTTAAATAAGTACATTAGTGGTATATCAAGTAGTGCGTTTGTTAGGAAACCTAGTATTGTACTTAGGTATACAGTTTTAAATTTGTTTAAGCTTTGTAAAGCCATGCTCATTACTATGTAAATGCTTGCAAAGAATGCGACAAATGAAGTGTATTTTAGTATTTCAGAACCGTACATGCTTTGTCCATAGAATAGTGTGTATGTAGGACGTGATAGTAATGATAAGCCTATTACTAATGGGAATGTTGTGAATATTATTATGTTTATTGCTTCGTTAAATTTGTTATTTGATTCTTTTAAGTCATTTTTTGTGAATGATGCGACCATGTGAGGTATTAAGCTTGTTGATAAACCTATTGCTACAGAGTTAATTATCATGCATATTTTAGGTGCCCATGTGGCTACTATGCTTGCGATTGTTTCACTTGCTTTGCCATCGTACCCTAGAGTGTAAAGTGTTCTTATCATTAGAGTCATGTCAGTAAGACCATATATGTCAGTTGCTATACTTACTATTATTAGTGGTATAGAATATGTTATTATTTTTTTTATTATTTCTTTGTTTGTGATGTTATCTTTTTCTTTTATTTTTTCTTTGTTAAATTTGTCTTTGTTTTTGTATATTTTGTATTTTATGTAAATAAGTGCAAATAAGCCACCGATAAATGCACCAAAGACAGCAACACCTACCCCAAGAGATACGCTTTTATTTAATACTTTTATTACTATGTATGAACCCATTAATATTACAGCTATTCTTGTAACTTGTTCTATTATTTGGCTTATGCTTGATGGGGTTATGTATTTGTGTCCTTGTAAGTAGCCTTTAGATACTGATAAAAATGGGATTATTAGTAAGCAGAATGAAACAGAACGTATTACAAATCCTATGTCTTCTAGAGTGTTCCCTCCTTTTATTTCGCCTAGTATTAAGTGAGCAAAGTCTTCTGCAAATACAAATAATAGAAAGAATGCTATCATTGATACTATTAGGATTATGTTTCTTCCTAGAGTGTATGCTCGTTCTTTTGCTTCGTATTTTTCTAAGGTATTATATTCACTTATTATTTTGCTTACTGCTATAGGTATACCTGCTGTACTTATGTTTAAGAATAAGTTATAGACGTTATAGGCGTAACTATAGAGGTTTCCTCCACTTTCGCCTATTATTTTATAGAAGGGTATTACGTATAATACTCCTAGAAATTTTACTAGGATTATAGCTAATGTTGCTATAAATGTTCCTTCTACAAATGAATTTTTTTTCATATTGACTCCTTTATTCAATGTAAATAATCATTGCACTAAAACAATATATTTGTTCTTCACTAAATATTCCTACTGATACTTCATATTTTATGTCTACTATTTCTTTTTCTTTTATTGTTTGTAAGAATGTATTAACTTTTAGTTCTAGATCTTTTTCATGATTTTCGTCAAATAGTTTTACTTTCATATTTTCACCTAGTTAATAGTATACATTTTTATTTTGTATTTTATTGTCGGTAATTGTATGTGTAGTAATATTTTTGTGTTTTTCCTTTGTTATCTTTGTATTTTATTAGTAGTTTGAAATCAATTTTGTCGTTTTTTTCAACATAGCCAGTTAGTTTTATTCCTTTTTCTTTGTCTTTTTTGTTTAGTGATATTTTTTCGTCGAATATTCCTATTGATGGGAATTCATTTTCTGTTTCTATGTTGTGTATAAGAAGTGCTTCTATATCGTTCATTTCTGTGTCGTTTTTGTTAATAAGTGCTGTGTAAGATAAGATATTGTTTTCATATTCTGTGACGTTTATTTCTATGTTTAGTGGTATATTTTCAGAACTAGATTTTATTTTTTGTAGTTCACTTATTAATTTTTGATATTTTGTATATGCTTTATTTTCTTCTTTTTTAAAACAACCTGTTAATAAGATTAGAGTTATTAACATTAATATTATTTTTTTCATGTTATTATTGTATCAAATTTCTAGTTAAATGTCTTAATTTTTAGAAAAATATTTGAAAAAAAAGCTTATTTGTTTATAAGCCTTTTATTTTACAACTATGTTTACTATTTTATTAGGTACTACTATTTCTTTTATTATTTCTTTTCCATCTATGTGTTTTTTTATGTTATCTAGACTTTTTGCTAGTCTTGTTAATTCTTCTTTGTCTGTGTCAGTTGGTACAGTCATTTGGCCTCTTAGTTTTCCGTTTACACTTACGGCTATTACTACTGTTTCGTCTTTCATTTTTGTTTCGTCGTATGTTGGCCATTTTGTTTCACATATTGGACTACCTAAACCAGTTATGCTTACTAATTCTTCTGTTATGTGAGGTGCGATTGGGTTTAGTAGTGTTAATAGAATTCTATAGTCGTCTTTCGTTAATTCTTCTTTTTTGTCATATTCGTTTGATAGTATCATTAGTGAAGATACTGCAGTGTTGAAGTTCATTGTGTGTATGTCTTCTGTTACTTTTTTTATTGTTTTGTTTATTATGTTTTCTAAGTCTTTTGAGTAACCGTTTTTGTTTGTTACTTTGTCTTTTAGTCTATATATTTTGTCTAAAAATCTTTTACATCCTTTTAGGCCAAATTCGCTCCAGGAAGCATCTTTTGTGTAGTCTCCTATAAACATTTCGAATACTCTTAGTGCATCTGCTCCATAGGTTTTTACCATGTCGTCTGGGTTTATGACGTTTCCTTTTGATTTACTCATTTTTTCGCCATTTTCTCCTAGTATCATTCCGTGTGCAACACGTTTTTTGAATGGTTCTTTTGTTGGAACTAGACCTTGGTCGTATAGAAATTCGTGCCAGAATCTTGCGTATAGTAAGTGTCTTGTTGCGTGTTCCATTCCACCGTTATATAGGTCTACCATACCCCAGTATTTTAGAATATCGTAGGCAGCAAATTCTTTGTCATTTTTAGGGTCCATGTATCTTAGCCAGTACCAAGAAGAGCCCGCCCAGTTAGGCATTGTGTCTGTTTCTCTTTTAGCAGGACTACCACAGTGTGGACAAGTTGTGTTTACCCATTCTGTTATGTTAGCAAGTGGGCTTTCTCCTGTGTCGGTTGGTTCGTATGCAGTTACGTCTGGTAGTAATATTGGTAAGTCTTCGTACGGAACTGGAACCCAGCCACATTTTTCACAATATACCATTGGTATTGGTTCGCCCCAGAAGCGTTGTCTACTAAAAATCCAGTCTTGTAGTCTATAGTTTGTTGTTCTATGACCGATGTTATTTTTTTCTATATATTCTATCATTTTGTCTATTGCTTCTTTTTTGTTTGTTATTCCGTTTAAGAAGCCAGAGTTTATCATTTTACCATCGCCAGTATAGGCATTATCGTTTAGTAGGTTAGTAAATGTTGTTATGTGTAGTTCGTCTGTTACGCTTTCAGTTATTTCTTCTTTTGTTACCCATTCTACTTTGAATTTATCTTTTTCGTCTTCGTCTAGTTTTGCTTCTACTTTATTGTTATCTTGTAGTTTGAATAGTAATCCTGTGCTTTCTATTTCGTATGCTGTTTTTTTGTTGTATGCATAGTAGTGATGGTTTATTGGAAGTATTTCTTTTACGAATTCAATGTTATTGTAGCCTGTTTCTTCTTCTATTTCTCTTTTTGCACATTCTATAGCTGTTTCGTTTTCTTGTCTTGTTCCGCCTATAAATAGTCTTCCACCTAAGTCGCCCCAGTTTAGTGTTAGGTATTTATTAGTTGTTTCGTCATATACTACTGCTACTATGCTGTTTTTAAATGTTTCGTTTTCTTGTTTTTCTCCAGTTATTTGTTCTATTACTGGGATTATTTTTATTCCAAATTTTTTAGCAAATGCATAGTCACGTTCGTCATGAGCAGGTACAGCCATTATTGCACCTGTTCCGTAGTTTGCAAGTACGTAGTCACTAATCCATATTTCTACTTTTTTATTGTTTATAGGATTTATGGCTTTTAGTCCTTCTAGTTTTACTCCTGTTTTTTCTTTTGTTGCGTCTGTTCTTTCGATTTCTGTTTTTTCTTTTGCTTCATTTATGTATTTTTTTACTTCGTCTATGTTTTTTATTTTTGATGCGTATTTTTCAATTAGTTTGTGTTCTGGAGACATTACCATGAATGTGACTCCAAATAGTGTGTCTGGTCTTGTTGTGTAGACTTCTAGGGCTTCGTCTAGGTCTTCTAGTGGAAAATAAACACTTGCTCCTTCACTTTTTCCAATCCAGTTAATTTGTGCAGTTTTTATTTTGTCTAGAAATTCTGTTTCTTTTAGTCCTTCTAGTAATTTGTCTGCATATTTTGTCATTTTTAAAAGCCATTGACTTTTTAATTTTTTTTCTGTTTTAGAGCCACATCTTTCACATACACCACCTTGGGCATCTTCGTTTGATAGTCCAGTTTTACAGTTTGGACACCAGTTTATTTCTTTTTCTGCTTTGTATGCCATTCCTTGTTCGTAGAATTTTAAGAATTGCCATTGTGTCCATTTGTAGTAACTTGGGTCTGTTGTTGAAAATTCACGGCTCCAGTCAAATGAGTAACCCATTCTTAGTAGTTGTCCTTTAAATACTTTTATGTTTTCTTCTACTGCTTTTTTTGGATGTATGTGGTTTTTTATTGCGTATTGTTCAGCAGGTGCACCAAAAGCATCCCATCCCATTGGGTATAGTACGTTATAGCCTTCCATTCTTTTTAGTCTTGCCATTGCGTCAAGTGCTGTGTAACTTCTTACGTGTCCTACGTGTAAACCATGTCCACTTGGGTATGGAAATTCTACTAGTATGTAGTATTTTTCTTTATCACTTTTGTTTTCTGCTTTAAATGTTTCGTGTTCTGTCCAATATTTTTGCCATTTTTCTTCGATTTCTTTTGTATTATACATTTTTTTCTCCTCTTTTCTTTAATAATCTACCTATTATTTCATATATACTATATATTAATGCCAGCATTATTATGAAGCCTATTATGAGGCCCAGGGTAAATGATTCTATGTTTATTACTATTACAAATGTGAAGCTTATTATTAATGGATTTATAAATGTTGTTATCCATTTTATTGTTTTGTAGTTTATTTTGTTTAGGTCTAAGTTGAATTTTTTTATTAAGTAGTTTATGTCTACTGCTTTTTTACCTTCTTTGTATGTTTTTCTTTTTCTGTTTATGATTAGTACGTATATTAAGAATATTATTAAGTATGATATTACAAAGTATAGTGTGTTTATTAGTATTTTGCTTTTCATTATTCCTCCAAAAAGAAAAACTTTATGTTTAAGGACTAAAGTAAATTCAGCGGTACCACCTTAATTCATAAAGTTAATTATGCATCTTTTTTTAAGTTAACGCCTGTATTACGGATGTTTTTTTGTAAAGCAAGTTCATAATTTTTAGTTTATTAGTTTACACCTAACACTAATTCTCTTTGAAACTAAAGAATTACTACTACTCTTTAATGCATCGAAACTTATAGATGTATTATATTAAATTTCGCTTATATATTCAAGTAATTTTAAGAACATTTTTATAAATAATCCGTTTAGGCCATTTTTTCTTAGTTTTCTTATAGCAATTCTTTTTTTACGTATTTCTAGTTTGTCGTCGAATATGATGTTTGCGATTGTTTCTTTTAGTTTTGTTTCTATTTGTAGGTCTGATATGATTTCGTCTATGTCTTCGTTTATAAGTCTTACTGCATCTATTTCTATTGCTTTTCCTCCACAGTTTATTGTTAGTTGTGAACTTGTGTCAACGTCTTTTACTTCTATTATGAAGTCGTTGTTTTCTGTGTATGTTTCAAATGCAGCTTCTAGTCTTCCTACGTTTACTCTTACGTATTCAGCATTTTTAGTGTTTCTAAATCTAATTTTGTAGTCTCTTTTTTCAGGTATTATGCCTGTTTTTCCTTCTATTGGTCTTATTATTAGTGTGTAGTTATTTTGTCTATAGTTATAGTCTATGTTTGTTATTATGTAGTAGCCTTCTTTGTATAGATTTGATACGCCGTCGTCTTCGTATAGGTTGTATGAGTTGCTTTGTCCAGGAAATACGTGTATTTCCATTTTTTTAGGTGTGTGTACGTCGTTTAGGTTGTCTTCGTCTAAGTAAGCCATTGGTACGATTGAGCCACTACGGGCAAAGACTGGGTAATCTTCGTCTTTGTAGAATGTGACGTATCTTTTTCCGCCTGGAAATTTTTTTCCTGTTTTTGCTTCATACCACATTCCGTCTGGTAAAAATATTCTGTGGACAGCTCTGTTCATGACTTTGTCTTTTGGGTCTGTTATTGGGGCTACAAATATTTCACTACCGAAAAAGTATTCATTTTTGTATAGTGGTTCGTCATAGGTTGTTGGGTATTTATAGTAAAGTGGTTGTATTATTGGTGTTCCTAAGCGAGAGTATTTGTAGGCTTCTGTGTATATGTATGGTATTAGTTTGTGTCTTACTTCTGTGTAGTGTTTTACTATGTTTCTTGTGTTTGCATCCCATTTCCATGGTTCACGTTTATAGTAGTGTCCTCTTTTACTTGAGAATCTAAATATTGGACTGTATGTTCCTAATTGTACGTATCTTATGTATAGTTCTTTGTCTTCTGTTCCACCTTTGTAGCCACCTATGTCATGGCTCCACCAAGAGACACCTATGTTTGAGCTTGTTAGGTTATAGAATGGTAAGTATTTAAGGGTTCTCCATGATACTTGTGTTACCCCTGAATATAGTACAGGGTATCTGTGTGGGGCAAATCCGTGGTTTCTTGCTAGGATTAGTCCTCTTCTTTGTTCGTTTCTTTCAAAGTTTTTGTATGTGTAATGGCTTAGCATGAATGCACTTATGTTGTCTTTGTTGTTATCGTTCATGAAGAAGTTATCTACACCTAGTTCTAGTAGTGGTGTTATTACTTTGTCATAAAACGCATATAGTAAGTTTGTGTTGTATGCATTAAATGGAACTGTTCCATTTGTTTTTGTGTTTAGTATTTCTTTTGCTTCTTTATAAAACGCATCTTTTTCGTTTATTCCGTTTGCTGTGTTTATGTCTATTCCTAGGTATACTTTGTTTTCGTGCAAGTAGTTTAGCATTTCTTTAGGTGTTGGAAATTTTGTTTTGTCAAATTCGTAGTTTGGGTATGTTTCGTTTTTGTCGCCTTTTTGCCAAGTGTTACCTAGTACTATGTTAGATAGTGGAATTTTATTTTTCTTAAATTTATCTACTATTTCTTTGACGTCGTTTTGGTTGTAGTTTTCATTTTTGTTCCACCATATGCCTAAAGCGTATCTTGGCGGAAGTGCTGGGTAGCCTGTTAGTTCGAAATAGCTTTGTAGTGCTTTACCGAAGTCTTTTCTATATATGAATAAGTATATGTCTGTTCCGTCACTTGGGTTCTTTTTTACAGTACCATCAGATACAAATACTGGTGTTGCTGTGTCGTTTATTGAGGCAAAACCGTCAGTACTGTAAAGGCCGTTTAGTAGTTTTACGCCATTTTTGTCTCTGTCGAAACTGTAGGCTGTTCCTTTGAAGTTTCTTACTTCAGGATGATTATAGTACCAGACTTTGTCTGAGTTTTTTAGGGTTATTCTAAGGTTTGTGTCAGGTACTAGTTTTGATGCTTCAAATGGTTTTTCTTTTGTATATTCTACTATGAAATAATCGTTAGATATGTTTAAGAATTTTTCGTCTTCTTTTACTTTTATTTTAGGGTCGTTTTTAAAGTTTCTGTTTATTGCGAAAAGTGTTGGGTAGTCATTAAATTTACCTTCTTCATTGTATTCAAGGCGCAGTAAAACATCAGATAGTACTGTTATTCTGTATTTATTTCCTTTGAATATGAAACTACCTTTGGCTTTTCCGTTTGCAATGTTTACTTTTAAATATTCATGTGTATTATTCATTTCTTACCCCTTTATTCTATTAATTATCTTATCATAAATAATGTTTTTTAACAACTCTTTTATTAAAATTTTGGTACTATCTTAATTAGTGATATTTTGTTATAATAGTAGCAAGGGTGATTTAAATGAATGTGTGTAATAATTCGAATTTTTTATTTTTACTATATATGTTAAAGATTATTATGAATCTTATTTTGATTGGTGCTTCTGTTTTGCTTATGATTTCTTTAATGATTAGGTGCGCAAGAGCAGTTATTATTGATAAGGAATCTGATACTTCTCATTTGGCTAAAGATTTGTCTAAGAGAATAGTTGCGGCTGTTATTTTGTTTTTGGTTCCTGGGCTTGTTAATAATGTTTTAGATTTAGTTGTTGTTGAGGGAAGTGATAGGCTTGCTAGTTGTTTTTCTAATGCTAATCTTGATTATATCAGTGAAAGAAGAGAGGAAGAAAAGTTAGAGAAGCAAGCTAAAAAAGATGAGCAACATATGTTAGCTCAACAAAAGTTAGCTGAGGAAGCTGAGGCTAATAAGAATAAGCCTAGTGGTGGAAGTTATTCTATTGGTAATGGTGGTGTTAGTCAATTAGTAGGATTATGTCAAAAAGATGCTAGGTGGAAAGATGTGTATTTTGGAGCTGGTAATACTGGTGGTACAATAGGTGGATCTGGTTGTGGTCTTACTTCAATGGCTGTTATGGTAGCTTCTTTTTATGATAAAAATATGACACCAAATAAATTATTGACTGAATTACGTGGCCTTGGTTTTAGTATTTCTAGTTACACAAATGTTCAATATGGGTTATTTGCTAACAGTACATTTTTATCTCATTATAATTTAGAAGCTGAGCAAATATTGGATACAATTGGAATGCATTCAGCTACTCAAAATGAATTCGATAAGGTTTTAAATTATGTTCAAAATGGGTATGGCATTATTATGTGGGTTCCTGGTCATTATACAGTTGTTGGTCCTAATCCTACATGTAACAATAATCAAATATATATGTATGAAACTGATATAAATTGGGGTAATAGTTGTGGTGCTGCTAATGAGTGTATGTCTGTAGAAACTTTTTATGATAAATGGAAAAAGAATAATAATGGTATCCCTGCTTGGGGAGGCGCTTGGGCATATAAAAGTGCTTAAAATGTGAGGTGTTTTATGAATAAAAGAATAGGTTTTCTTATAATTGTTTGTTTATCGCTAATGTTATGTGGATGCGGTAAAAATGGTTCTGAGAATGTAAAATCAGAAACAATTAAATATTCTATGGATTTTAGTGATAAAATTACAGAAAAAATTGATGTTTATATGCCTAAGGGAATTAAAGATAAGATACCGGATGCTTCTGAAGATGCTCCTTATAATAGTGAAGATTTTTATATAAATTATAACTTATATCCATATACAAATAACTATGATATAAAATATGATAAAAGTGATTATGAAGAAAAAGATAATTATTCTCATATTCAACTTAGTGCTACACTTGATTATGATAAGATAGATGATTTTAATACTTTTAAAAATTGTTTTAGTGATACTCAAGTTAGCGACAAAGGAGATTATGTAAATATTTTGTTAGGCAAAAGTGTTACTTGTGGTTATGGTACTTCTACTACAATTGAGTTTAGTGGTAGTAATATTATAGATGCTTCTATTCCTAAAAAGGACAATGTTTATTCGTTAACTTTTGATGGAAATGAACTAGACGATTATATTACTTTGAGTATTAGTAAAACGCCTAAGAGTACTACTAATGTTAGTAATGATAATGGTTTATCTTTGTTTAATAAGTTTTATATTGGTATTGGGGTTGTTTTAGGTATTATGATATTTATTGTTATTTATATATTGAAAAAAGTTAGATTATAGATATTAAACTAAATCTAACTTCAGACTGTTGACAAATAGGTAAAACATTTTGCTTATTTGTCTTTTGTTTTTTAAAATCTTAATTTCTAACAAAAAAACATTGATACTCAGTATATTTCTATA
>CANQQR010000031.1 GCA_947626035.1 uncultured Bacilli bacterium
AATAGTTTAGAATTTATATTTAATGATAAGAGATTTAAATCTATGATTAATATGGCTAAAAATAACTGGCTTGAGATCCCAATTGAAGAGGTTGTAACCTATATATTGAGATTTATTTCATCATTAGAATTCGTTGAGGTATAACATATGAACAAAAATGAAATTATAAATTTAATACATAAAAAAGAATTAGAAATAAAGAAATTACAAATAGAAATTGAAGAATTACAACAAGAATTAAATAAGTCACTTAATAAGAGTAAATTATCTTTAACTAGGGAAGAAAAAGTAAAAATATTTATGAATTACTTTAGAGGTAGAGATGATGTTTATCCATATTTATCCATAAACAAAAATAATCCTAAAATTAAATATTATATTCCATCATGCGCAAATGAATGGAAACCTGGTGTATGTAATAAAACAATGGGTAAAAAATGCAAGAATTGTCAATATAGAGAAAATAAACCTTTATCAAAAGACGTTATCTATAATCATTTATATGGAAACAATCCAATCGGAATTTACCCTTTATTAGAAAATGATACATGCTATTTTCTATCTTTAGATTTTGATAATAAAAATTCTAATCACGATATCAAAAGTGATGTTATAGCTTTTGCAAGCGTTTGTGACGAATATGAAATACCAATTGCTATAGAACGTAGTAGATCAGGAAACGGTATCCACATTTGGATTTTCTTTGATATAAATATTAAAGCACTAACAGCAAGAAAATTAGGTAGCTTACTATTATCTAAAACTATGGAAATATCAAATATTCCTATTTCATCATTCGATAGAATGTTTCCTAACCAGGACACACTACCAAAGGGCAAATATGGGAATCTAATAGCATTACCATTTCAAAACGAACCTTCTAAATATGGAAATACATTATTTGTTGATAGAAATTTTATTCAAATTGAAAATCAAATACAATATTTAAACTCTATTCATAAATTAACAGAAAAAGAAATATTTGAAAAAATAAAAAAATTATCAAATGAAACTATCGACATCGGTCACGAAATAACAGATATGAAAAAAGAAGTAATATCAAAATGTAAAAATAATTTAGAATATCCAAAAAGTATTAATGTAATTCTAAATGATATGGTTTACATTGATAAGGCTAATCTTAGTGGAATTGTAAAAAATAGTTTTAGAAGACTTGCAACATTTGCTAATCCGGAATTTTACAAAAAACAAAAACTAAGAATGTCAGTATATAATATTCCAATGGTAATTGATTGCAGTAAAGAAGATGATAAATATTTAAAATTACCAAGAGGAACATATGAATATTTAGAAACACTATGTAAAACTAATAATATTAAAATAATTAAAACTGATAATCGTTTTATAGGAAATAAAATTAATGTTACTTTTAAAGGAAAATTAAAAGAAGAACAACAACAAGCACTTGATAATTTACTAAAATATGACAATGGAATTTTATGTGCACCTACAGGATTTGGTAAAACTGTTATAGGATGTAAAATAATAGAAGAACATAAAGTTAATACTTTAATTTTAGTACATAAATTACAATTACTTAATCAATGGAAAGATAGAATAAGGGAATTCTTAAATATAGAAGAAGTTGGAGAAATAAGCAGTAAGAAAAAGAATATTACAAATATAATAGATGTCGCTAGTATAAAATCATTATGGAATAATGGTGAAGTACTAGATATAACAAAAAATTATGGAATGATCATTATCGATGAATGTCATCACACCGCAGCATATACTTTTGAACAAGCAATAAACACTGGAAACGCAAAATATGTATACGGAATTTCTGCAACTCCTGAAAGAGAAAACGGACATACCCCTATTGTAAAAATGCAATGTGGTGATATCAGATATAGGGTTGATAGTTTAAAATTTAATAAAGAATTAAATATACCAATGAAAGTGATAGTAAAGAGAAGTCATTTAAATTTTGCCAATCAAAACATTAATAATTATGAATTAAACGAAATAAATGATTTAATTGCAAAAGATATTATACGTAGTGAAAATATTATTAAAGATATTATAACAGACTATAAAAAAGGAAAAAATATTTTAGTTTTAACAGAACGATTAGAACATATGGACTATATTTATAATAAAATGTCAAAATATACAAACAATATATTTAAATATTATGGAGGAATAGGTCAAAAGATATTAAAAAAATACGAAAAATTAAATAATCAAATAAACAAAGTTGGTAGTAATAAAATTATAGTCGCCACAGGTTCTTATATTGGTGAAGGATATGATGATTCAAAACTAGATGTTTTATTTTTAACAATGCCTGTTTCAGGAGAATCGAGAGTTACACAATATGTTGGAAGATTACATAGAAAAGATGATAACAAAAAAGAAATAATAATTTATGATTATGTTGATGATAATTTTTCAAAAACTCGTAATATGTTTTTGAAAAGAAAAAAGACATACAAAAAATTAGGTTATGAAATTATAGCTGAAAATGAAATAAAATAAAAGGAATGAAAAAATATGAATATATGAATTAATGGAAAAAGTAAATAATTGGATTAAAGAAATTTTAAAAGATAATTATGTTGGAGTTTATTTTCATGGTTCATTAAGATTAGGAAGCTTTAATCCTAATAAATCTGATTTAGACTTTATTATAGTTATAAAAGAAAAAATCGCAAAATTAAAAACCATTTAACCAAAATAACTAAATAGGTAGTTGAAAACAAAATCACAACTACCTTTCTCTATCTATAAAAATTACCAAAAAACCATCAACAAAGCGATATATAGTAGAAATATAAAGAATAATTTGTTATAATTAACACGTATAACTAAAAAAGGATAAATAAATTATGGAAAAAAGAAAAAAAGAATTAATTAATTTTTTATTATTTTTACTAGGTATCATAATAATATCTATAACATTTAACGTGTTCTGTGTTCCAAACAACTACGTTATAGGCGGTGTAAGTGGTATATCAATAATATTTAACTACCTATTTAAAATAAAAGTATCAACCACGCTACTAATAGGCAACCTTTTATTAATAATCATAGGAATAATAGTCCTAGGCATAAAAGAAACAACCCCAAGCATAATAGGCTCAATATTCTACACCTTGGGCGTATACCTAACAGAAAACATAAATAACTGGCTAAACATCGAACTATCAAGCCCATTTCTAAACATAATAACAATAGGTGTTTTATTTGGAATAGGTAGCACAATGATTTATCTAGCAGGCTACAGCACTGGTGGAACAGACATATTAGGAATAATATTCAACAAAAAATATGGACTACAACTAGGCCAAGCCTTACTAATAACAAACGGAATAATAATAGTATTAGCAACAGGAATATTTGGATTTGAAATGCTAGTAATCACAGTACTAATGAGATACATCGAAAGCGCAGTAATAGATAACCTACTAACAGGAAAAAGCGATTCAAAAGTACTATTCATAAATTCAGAAAAGAAAGAAGAAATAAAAGATTACATAATTAACGTAGTCAAAAGTGGCATCAGCGAAATAAACGTAACAACAGGCTACAACAAAGAACAAAACAAACTAATCATGTGTGTAGTACCAACAGAAAAATGCTTAAAACTAAAAGAAAAAATAGTAAAAATAGATAAAGGTGCATTTATAACAATACTAGATGCATATGAAGTATATGGTGGAACAAATAGATACAAACTACCACTACATAACTTTAGAACATACTAAAAAAAGGAGGTCACAATGAATTTAATAGAAATAAAAAATGTATACAAACAATATAAAAATGGTGTAACCGCATTATGTGACGTATCAGTATCAATCCCAAAAGGCGATTTTGTATTTGTAATAGGCCAAACAGCATCAGGTAAAAGTACCCTTATAAAACTTCTATACAGACAAGAAAGACCAACAAAAGGAGAAGTATACGTAGGCGGAATAAACGTAGCAAAACTGAAAAACAGAAAAGTATACAAACTAAGAAGAAAATTAGGAATAGTCTTCCAAGACTACAAACTACTTCCAAATCTAACAGTATACGAAAACGTAGCCTTTGCGCTTGAAATGTATGGCTTACCAGAAAGAGAAATAAGAACAAAAGTAATGAAATCAATAGAAAAAGTAGGACTAAAAGAAAAATTCAGAAGTTACCCAGACCAACTATCAGGAGGAGAACAACAAAGAGTCTCAATCGCTCGTGCAATAGTAAACAACCCTAAAATACTAATATGCGATGAGCCTACTGGAAACCTTGACCCAAGCACATCAATGGAAATAATGGAAATAATAAACAAAATAAACGAAGAAGGAACAACAATCATAATGGCAACACACGACAAAGACATAGTAGACAAATACAAAAAAAGAGTAATAACTCTAGAAAAAGGAATCCTTAAAGGAGATAAAGAAAAAGGAGGTTACTCTAAATAATGAAAAAAATAAGAATATTATTAAACAACATAAGTGATGGATTTAGAAGTGTATTTAGAAACTTTTCACTAAGCCTTGCAAGCATCTCATGTATAACAATCACACTAATCCTAGTGGGAGTCGCAATAATCCTATCATACAACGTAAACAAATTCACAGACGACATAGAAAAAGACGTAACAATAGTAGTATACATAAAAGACGGAACAACAGAAGAAGACAAAGAAGCCTTAAAAATAAGAATAGAAGCACTAGACAACATCGACACAATAACATTTTTATCAAACGAAGACATAAGAAAATCAATGGCAAAAGAATCAGAAGACCTAGAACCAATACTAAACGAATATAACTCTGACACAAACCCATTACTAGACGAATATCTAGTAAAAGTAAAAGACACAGAAAAAATAGGCACAACAGCAAAAAAAATAAAAGCAATGTCATCAGTAAGTGCTGTCAAATATGGCGAAGGAATGGTAGAAGAATTAGTAAAAATATTTGACGTAGTAAAAAGAATAATGATAGTAATCGTCGTGGGCTTAATAATAGTAACAGCATTCCTAATCTCAAACACAATAAAAATAACAATAAGTAACAGAAAAAAACAAATAGAAATAATGCGCTTAGTAGGAGCATCAAACAGTTACATAAAACTTCCATTCTTCTTTGAAGGAATAATACTAGGCTTTCTAGGAAGCGTACTACCAATATTCCTATGCTGCTACGCATATATCTTCCTATACCACGAAACAGGAGGAATACTATTTACAGAAGTAATCTCACTAGTAAACCCTGACAAAATACTTCTAAACTTATCACTTATACTAATATTAATAGGTGTCATAGTCGGGGCAATAGGTTCCTATCGTGCAGTAAGGAGGTACCTAAAAGTATAATGAAAAAAACAAAAATATATTTAATACTAACCTTACTACTTCTACTATTTCCAACCAGTAACCTAAAAGCAACAATAGATGTAGCTTCATATAGAACTCTAGGCGACTTAGAAGATGCACTAAAAGAAGCAGAAGAAGAAAAAATAAGACAAGAAAACGAAAAACAACTAACAGAACAAGAATATCAAAAACTAGCAGACGACATAACAGCATCAGAAGAAAAAGTAAAAACACTAAACCAAGAAATAGCAGATGCTACAAAAAGAATAGAAGAACTAGGCGTAGAAATAGAAGATAAAAAAGAAGAAACAAACCAAATACTAGTATTTTTACAACTATCAAATGGAGAAAAAGCATACCTTGAATATATATTTGACGCAACATCATTCACTGACTTTATTCACAGAGTATCAATCGTAGAACAACTAACAAAATACAACAAAAAACAAATAAAAGAAATGAATAAACTAATTAAAGAATTAGAAGATTTAAAAGTACAAAACAAAAAGAACATAGAAGAACAAACCAAACTACAAGAAGAACTAAAAGAAAAAAGGAAAAAAGTATACAGCAGACTAACTGACATATACGATGGTGTTCTAGGAATAGACGAAGAAATAAAACAATTAAAATTACAAATAGACCAAATGCACGAAAACAATTGCTATGATAGAAGTGATGAACTACTAACTTGTATGGGTGTTCCGATGGCAACCGGCTTCATAAGACCATTTGCAACAGGTGTAGTAACTGACGTATTTGGCTATAGAAGTGAGCCACTTTCAGGAATGCACAGTGGAATAGACCTAGGAACATACAGTCCAGCTGAAGGTACACCAATATACCCTGTCGCACCAGGTGTAGTTGCAAGTAAAGTATACTATAACAGTTGTGGTGGTAATCAAATGTACATATACCACAACATAAATGGACAAAGCTACACATCATTATACATGCACCTACTTAACTTTAACGAAAACATCCAACCTGGCGACATAGTAACAACAGACACAGTCATTGGTTACATGGGTGGTTGGTCTACAAGCGTTTCTCATGGAGGCTATGACAGCTGCGCATTTGGAGCTCACTTACACCTAACACTAGCATATGGTCACACACTAAACCACTGGAGCGCACTAATAGACCCAGAAACACTAATTTACTTTCCAAGCGGTTGGTGGTACTCTAGATATTGGTGATACACATGTCATTTACAAGTAACATAAAAAACGAAATACTAAACATAGAATACCCAAAAAGTGAAACAATAGCAGAACTATCTGCAATAACAAACATAGGCTCCATAATACAAAGAGAAAGCTTTCAAATAAACATAGAAAACATAGGTGTATCAAGAAGAATATACAAACTATTCAAAGACTTATTTAACACAGACATAAAAATAGAAAAAAAAGAAATAAACAGACTAAACAAAAACTACCTAATATCAATAATAATAAATGACAAAGACAAAAAAATACTAAAAACACTAGGAATATTAACAGAAACAGCAAAAAGAAAAACAATACCTGATAACTACTTACTAGACAGCCTAGAAGAAAAAAAAGCCTACCTAAGAGGATGTTTCCTAATATGTGGTAGCATAAACGACCCAAAAACAAGTAGATATCACTTAGAATTCATAATAGACAACAAAGCAACAGCAAACTTCGTAAACAAACTATTAAACGAACTAAGATTTAATAGCAAAGTCTTAAAAAGAGAAAAACATTACATGGTATACCTAAAAGAAGCTGAAAAAATAAGTGACTTCATAAAACTATTAAACGCATACAATAGCCTATTTTACTATGAAGACATAAGAATCTATAGAGACCACAAAAACATGACAAACAGACTAAACAACTGTGAACAAGCAAACATAGAAAAAATAGTCTTCTCCTCAAACGAACAACTAGAAAACATAAAAAAACTAAAAGAAAAAAAAGACTTTGACTTACTAGACGACAAAATAAAAGAAATATGCATATACAAAGAAAAATACCCTGAAAGTTCTATGCAAGAACTAGCTCAAATAATAAGCGTAGAAACAGGTAAAATAATAACAAAAAGTGGAATAAACCATAGATTTAGAAAAATAAAAGAAATGATAAAGGAAGACGACTAATCGGCTTCCTTTATTCTATTAAACACATCATTTTTAATACTCTGAAACTCTTCACTATTAACATAATCTAAAGAAGTATTACTAAATCCCTCATACTTTTTCTTTAAATCTAAAATCTTACTAACTGACTCATCAATTCTCTCAACTGAAATCTTCCCCTCACTAATACTCTCCTTAATTAACCTAATTGCTTCCTGAGCACTACTAGGCATCAAAATAATATCAACACCAGCATTAATAGCAAGCTCCAACACTTCCTTTTCGCCATAATTATTAACAAGAGCCCCCATATTTAATGCATCAGTAACAACAACACCCTTAAAACCTAACTCTTCCTTTAAAAAATCATTAATAATACTCTTAGACAAAGACGCAGGTGTATTACTTGAATCTAAAGATGGAACACTTAAATGTCCTACCATAATAACATCAATACTATCTTGATTAATCGCATCAATATAAGGAACCAAGTCATTACTCATTAACTCTTCCTTACTCTTACTAATCAAAGGTAAATCAAAGTGTGAATCCAAAACAGCACTACCATGACCCGGAAAATGCTTATACACACTAATTATACCCTCTTTCCTTAACTCATCACTAATAACCCTAGCCTGACTACTAACAACAGCCTTATCAGTACCAAAACTCCTATCACCAATAACACTATTATCTAAAGAATCAAGAACATCAACAACAGGCGCAAAATCCATATTAACCCCAAACAACCTTAACTCTTTAGCCATCACAAACCCAAGCTTTCTAGTAACCTCTAAATCATTAACAAGAGAAACATCCCCCATACTAGGAATATCACTAACCATACTAAACTTAGAAGAATCAATTCTCTGAACAAGTCCTCCCTCTTGATCAACACCAATAAAAATAGGAATTTCACTACTCTTCTTAATATCATTAATAAAATTCAAAGTATCACTATAATTACTCAAATTATTATAAAACAAAGTAACACCACCAGGCTTATAAGTCTCTAAATCATACTTAATATCTTCACTTAAAAAAGTACCACTATAACTAACCATAAGCATTTGCCCAATTTTCTCTTCAAGTGTCATATCATCTAACTTAACTTTTTCCTCTATTTCTTCACTACTTTCCTTATTATTACCACTATCTCTTTCACTCTCAACATAACTGTGTCTCACAAAAAACACACACAAAACAGCCAAAACTCCTAAAACCAAAATAAACTTTTTCATAACCATCCTCCATTGCATTTTCCCTAATATAATGATATAATACAAACTCAAATAATTAAAGAGGTAATTTTATGAAAAGAATAGAAATATTAGAAGAAGCAAAAAAACTAATAGAAATAACAAAAAAAATAGAAAGCAAATACATAGAAATAATAGAAAAAGAAACAAAAGGCGAAAAAATAGACTCACTAATAACAGAACTAAAAGAAATAATATTACAAGAAGAAATAATATATAGAAGAATATTATCAGACACATTCAAAGCAGCATCAGTACTAGACTATATGTTACTTCTAACAAAAACAGAAGACGAAACAGCACTAATAAGCCTCTTTGGAAGAGTACCGCTTACAAACCATAGAATAATAAACACACTACAAACAAACCTATTACAAAATAAAGAATTTCTAATAAACATGCTACTACCAGAAAACATACACTCAGTAAGCGAACTAAATGCTATACTTTCATTCCTAGACGAAAAACTACCACTAATGGAAACAGTACACATCCATAGTAGCTTAGTTGAAGACCAAAAAGAAATAACTCTAACACTACTAAAAAAAGAAGCCTCATTGCCTAGCAAAAAAGGAATACACAAAAACCTAATAGCTTCTAAATACGGAATAATGTTTCTATACAAAGAATGCGAAAAAAATCACATAAACGAAAACTTTGAAATAAAAGACGAAGTATACATAACTCATGAACTAGCAGTAGGATTTGCTAAATTCGATAAAAAAATAAGTAAAGAAGAAAGAGATGAATACTTAAGAATAAAAATACTATCAATAATAGGAACTCTACTAAAACTATATGACACTGATTATAATCAACCAGAAATACAAACACTAGCAACAATAAAAGCTCTACTCTTAAGATCCTTACTACAACTTGTAAGCGAAGAAACAGTAATAGAAACAAACGAAGAATTTCATGAATTCATAGATGGAAAAGAATACATCACTGACCACAAAAACGACACACTAAGTATAAACCTAATAACATCTTCCTACAAAAGCTACAAAGAAGACAAAACAAAACTAAAAATACTTTCATTAAGATAACTAACTATCTAAAACCCTATCAACTAAACCATACTCTAAAGCTTCATATGCATCTAAAAAATAATCTCTCTCAGTATCTTTCTCTATTCTCTTTAAAACTTGACCAGTATTACTTGCTAAAATCTGGTTAAGTTTTTTCTTTAACTTAACAATCCTAGAAGCAGCAATCTCTATCTCAGTCGCTTGCCCTTGAGCTCCACCTAAAGGCTGATGTATCATAACCTCACTATTTTTAAGCGCTACCCTTTTGCCCTTAGTACCACTAGAAAGCAAAGTTGCAGCCATACTAGCGCACATTCCAACACAAATAGTACTAACATCAGCATCAATAAAATTCATAGTATCATAAATAGCCATACCAGCAGTCACACTACCACCAGGACTATTAATATACAAATAAATATCATCCTTACTTTGACTATTTAAATAAAGTAACTCGCCTATAACCAAATTAGCTTTCTCATCATCAATCTCGCCACTCAAAAAAATAATTCTCTCCTTAATAAGCCTACTATACAAATCATAAACCTTTTCTACGCCATTTTCTTTCTCTACTATAGTCGGTATAATCATAATTGTTCACCCATAAATATATTTACGAAAAAAACAAAAATTTATACAAAAATAATAAAAATTTTTCTAAAACATACAATACTAAAACAAAATATGATAAAATATAAATAGAATAAAGGGTGAAAATATGAAAGATAACATAATAATAAATATAAATAACCAAGACAAAATAATACTAGCAGAAGGAAAAACAATAGAAGAACTATTAAAAAAACTAAACTACGACACCTCAGACATAATAGCCGCATTAATAAACAATGAAGTAGTAGAACTAAGCTACATATTAAAAGAAGACACAACAATATACTTCATAAAAACAACTGACAGAATAGGCGCAAAAATATACAGAAGTGGACTAAAATTCCTATACATAGAAGCAATAAAAGAACTCTATGGACCTGTAGAAGTAGACCTAAAACATTCACTAGACAAAGGAATATACACAAGAATAAACATGGACGTTAACGAAAAAGTAGTTAGTGACATAAAAGCAAAAATGCAAGAACTAGTAAACAAAGACTTAAAAATAGAAAAAGTATCAACAAATAGAAAAGACGCAATAAAATATTTTGAAAGCATAAAAGAAACAGAAAAAGTAGAAAACTACAAACAAATGACTAGTGACATAGTAACACTCTACTCACTAAACGACTCATATAACTATTTCTATAGTCTAATGCCAACAAGAACAAAAATACTATCTTCATTTGACCTAACACTAACAAAAGACCAAGGAATAATGTTACAATACCCAAGTACATTTGATAACAAAATCCCACCATACACACACATAGAAAACGTACTAAACGTATTTAACTCATATGGGAACTGGTCCAAAATGCTAAAATGTAACTACGTATCAGACGTAAACAACATAGTAATAAACGGAAAAATAAAAGAATTTATACAACTAAACGAAATAAAACAAAACGAAGACATAAATGAATTAGCAAACAAAATAAAAGAAAACATAGAAAACATAAAAATGGTACTAATCGCTGGACCATCTAGCTCAGGAAAAACAACAACATCAAAAAAACTAGCACTATACCTAAAAAATAAAGGAATAAACACATTCGTAATATCAACAGACGACTACTTTAAAAACAAAATAGAAACACCAAAAAACGAAAAAGGCGAATATGAATTTGACATATTAGACGCTTTAGACATAAACCTATTTAATGAAAAAATAACAAAACTACTAAACAAAGAAGAAGTATCACTACCAACATACAACTTCTTAACTGGAGAAAAAGAATACAAAACACCAAAAGTATCACTAAATGATAACGACATACTAATAATCGAGGGAATTCACACACTAAACGAAGAACTAACAAAAAGCATAGATAGAAAAAATAAATTTAAAATATACATAAGTCCATTCACACCACTTGACCTAGACAGACACAACCACATATCAACAGTAGACTTAAGATTTATAAGAAGACTAGTAAGAGACTATAGAACCCGTGGTTATGATGCAGAAAACACACTAAAAAATTGGAAAAACGTAAGAAGAAGCGAAGAACTATACATATTCCCATATCAAAAAGAAGCAGACATAGTATTAAACACAGCACTAATATATGAACTAGGTGTACTAAAAACATATGCAATACCAATACTACAAAACATAAATTACAAAAGCATATACTACCCAGAAGCACTAAGAATAATAACATTCTTAAAATACTTCTTAGACATACCAGAAAACACATTACCATCAACAGCAATAATAAGAGAATTTGTAGGAAATAGCTATTTTGAATAGGAGGAAAAGAAATGATAAGAGTAGCAATAAACGGTTTTGGAAGAATAGGAAGATGCGCACTAAGACAAATAAGTGAAATGGAAGACATAGAAGTAGTAGCAATAAACGACTTAACAGACGCACTAAGTCTAGCATACTTATATAAATATGACTCAGTCCATAGAACACTAAACAGCAAAGTAACATATGACGACGATAAAATAATAGTAAACGGAAAAGAAATAAAAGTACTAAACGAAAGTAATCCAGCAAAACTACCTTGGAAAAAACTAGACATAGACGTAGTACTAGAATGTACTGGTGTATTTACTAGTAAAGAAAAATCACTAGCACACATAAACGCAGGTGCAAAAAAAGTAATAATAAGCGCTCCTGCTAAAGACGAAGCAAAAACAATAGTATATGGTGTAAACGAAAACAAAATAACAAAAAGAGACCAAATAATAAGCGCAGCTTCATGCACAACAAACTGCCTCGCGCCAGTACTAGACATACTAAACAAAAACTACAAAATAGTAAGTGGCTTCATGTCAACAGTACACGCAATCACTAACGACCAAGAAACACTAGACATACCACACAAAAAAGGAATAGAAAGTAGAAGAGGAAGAGCTGCAAGCCTAAACATAATACCAACATCCACTGGTGCTGCTTCTGCAATAGGAAAAGTAATACCAGAACTAAAAGGAAAACTAGACGGAATTGCTTATAGAGTACCAGTAGGAGATGGCTCAGTAATAGACCTAAGTGTACTAGTAGAAGAAACAACAGACACAAAAGAAATAAACAGTCTATTCAAAAAAAATCAAAGTGACACACTAAAAATAGTAAACGTACCATTAGTAAGTAGTGATGTAATAGGTACAACTAACGGAGCAATAATAGACTCACTACTAACAAAAACAAAAAAAATGGAAAAAGGTACATTAATAAAAATAGTTGCATGGTATGATAACGAATGGGGTTACACTGCACAAATGATAAGAACAATGTACGCATTAATGAAATAAACAGTGAGAAAAAAATGAATGAAGTAAAAATAAGAAATGTAAAAAAAGAAGACATACCTAAAGTAGTAGATATTCAAATAAATGGATGGATTACAGCATATAAAGAAATAATAGACAAAGACTACCTAAACAACATGAGTAAAGAAGAAAAAATAAAAAAAAGAGAAAAAGACTACAACCAAACAGGCTTCATAGTAGCAGAATTAAATAACGAAATAGTAGGTTTCTGTAGATACATAAATGATAACACTCACACAAAAGAAATAAAAGGAATAGACTGTGAATTACTAGCAATATATGTAAAAAGTGATTTAAAAAACAAAGGAATAGGAACAAAACTATTCAACCATGTAAAAACAGAATTCATAAAACAAGGTAAACACAACATGATACTATGGTGCTTAAAAGACAACACACCATCTAAAAAATTCTACACAAAAATGGGTGGAACAATAATAAACGAACGCCCAATAAAAATAGGAAACAAAGAATATCAAGAAGTATGCTTTCTATATAAAATATAACTGTGGCTATCTGTCACAGTTTTATAATTCTCAAAAATCACACACCAAAACTTAAAATTTGCAAAAAATAAAAAAAGTCTCCCACATGGGACACATTTATTTCTCGTGCCTTTCACTATTTTTATTATTTTCCTCATATCTCTTTATCGCTTTATTAATAATAAGCTTTATAGCCTTATAATCTTCACTCGAAAGATATGGCTTTGCTTTTTTTAACATTAACTCTAACTCGTCACTTTCCGCTGATACTAAAGGATTAGTTTTATTAGCCGTAACTTTTATCTGTGATAAATCATTATTATCTTTATATTTATTTTCAATTAAATCAGATTTTTGAATATTAAAATAATTTGCTAACAATTCTATTTTATCTATTCTAGGGTACGTTACAGCATTATACCAGTCAACAAAAGTTGTATAAGGTATTTTCAATTCATTACATATAGAAGTTTTATCTTTTCCATAATATTTCATATAATATTTTAAATTTTTTGCAAATATTTCTTTATTGCCTAAATCACTCATATAAATACCTCCTAAAACAATAATACGACAAAACAGTAAAAAAATCAACATAAGAGGTAATAATTTACTTTTTTACCGTAATTTCATATTGACACTACGTTTAAACCGTAGTATAGTTTAAATTGTAAGGAGGACTAACAATGGAGAAAAAGAATAAATTTACCCTTAAAGCATTAAGAATAAATAATAATTGGTCACAAGAAGAAACAGCACGTTTATATGGCGTTAGCATAGATACTATTAAAAATTATGAGTCATATAAAACATTTCCAGATGTACCGATTATTGAAAAAATATTAAAAGTAACGGGGATGAACTATGATGATATTATTTTTTTACCAGAAAATTACGGAAAAACCGTAAGCATTAATGAAACGAAAATAAAAAAATACTATAACTAAGATATATAAATTGAAAAAAATCGATTAAATAAATGAGGAAAAAAGACTATGAAGATAAGTAGAAAAGTAATGTTTATAAGTATAATGATGTTATTAAGTATAACATTAGGAT
>CANQQR010000032.1 GCA_947626035.1 uncultured Bacilli bacterium
AATAAACTAACACTTTTTATTTTGCAATAGTTTTTGATTTAAAACTAAAGACTTTTCGACAGAAATTTGGTACAATAGAACTGGAAGTGATATTATGGCCAATTTATACGTATATAAAGGATTTAATAATGAAGACTTAAAATTAGTAAAACAAAAACCTCTATTAAACATTAAACTAGATGATAGAATTAACCCATTAAAATTTGATGATGCTTTTCGTCAAGAATTAATAATAGCAATAACAAACTTTACTGAAGACTCATGGATTACATATGAAGAATTTTCATTTTTATGTGATATGGACAATGGCTCAATGTTGTTACAATTACTAAACACATTCAATAAAAAACTTATTATTGTACTAAACAATATATATCCAGAAGTTTATCCATTATCAAAATCTTTTACTAATTATGAAATACTTAATCATATAACAAACGAAAATAATGAATCAATAGAAATAACAGATGAACAAGAAACAAAAATAACAAGAATATACTCTGAAATACTTAACTTAAACGATAAATATTACGTTAGATACAAAAATATAGAATATGATTTTAATATAGACCAATATCAAATAATTAACTATTATAATAGTGAAATACCTAATATTAACAAAGAAGAACAAGCTGATTTTATATTTGAAATAAGTGAATCAGAAATAGACTACATAAATAAAATAAATGAATTAGAAAGTTCTAATTACAAAAATATTGGAATTAAATTAATGTCAACTACAACAAGAAATGAAGACCTTTTTAAAAACTTCTGCGCATATTTAAACAAAAGCAATAACTACAACTTAGTCTTATATGATAAATATGGTTATAGAACAGATTTAACAGATAGTTTTAAAGACATCGTCAATAGGGTAATCAAAGTTCCTGATTTTGTATCATTTAGAGACATCGAATTTTATATAGACCCAAAAAACAACAATGAATTAAAAAAAATAAATCAAACACAAATAATGTCAGACATGGTTTCACAGTCAGAAAATGCAATGGAATGTGAAAAAATTGCTATAGAAAGTAAAGGTAAAAAATTAAAAGGCTATAGAGACATCTTTGTAACCGCACCAACAGGAAGTGGTAAATCCTTAATGTTCCAAATACCAGCAATATACCTAGCAGAAAAATATAATGCCTTAACAATTATAATTACCCCATTAATTGAACTAATGAACGATCAAGTAAGAAATCTACATGAAAGGGGTTATATGAATGCAGAAAGACTTAACTCATCCATAAATGCAATTGAAAAGAAACGTATAGTAGAAAAAATTGATAAAGGAGAAATAAATTTACTATATCTAGCCCCTGAAACACTTTTATCTTACCCAATAGACCAACTAATCGGAAGTAGAAAAATTGGAATGGTTATCGTAGATGAAGCTCATATCGTATCAACCTGGGGAAAAGGATTTAGACCAGATTATTGGTACTTAGGTTCTTACCTTGACAAACTTAGAAGATTTAAAAATTATAAAGGAATGTTAAAAGATGAACAATTAATATATTGCTTTCCAATATGTACTTTTACAGCAACAGCAGTAAATGGTGGAACATATGACGATGTAAGTGATATAAAAAATAGCCTTAATTTAAGAGATACAATAACATATATCGGAGGTGTTATTAGAGATAATATTAAATTTGATATCAATATTGTAGACGATAAAGAAATAACAAACAACGATTTATACTTTCAAGCTAAAGGCGAAAAACTAAAAGAAAGAATAGAAAATTGGCTTAATAAAAAAGAAAAAACTGTAGTATATTTTCCATATGCTAGTACTGCTCATGCAGCATTAAACTGTGTAGCTGAATATGGATTTAATGGCTTACTTGATTTAAAAAATAACTTTTCAATTTACACTGGTGGTAACATTGAAGACTCAAACCAAAAAAGTGAAAACATGTTAGACTTTAGAGATGGAAAGAAACTAATAATGTTTGCAACAAAAGCATTTGGCATGGGCATCGACATAAAAGATATAAACAACGTCTATCACTATGCTGCTAGTGGAAACTTAAATGATTATGTTCAAGAAATAGGAAGAAGTGCTAGAAGTAAAAATATAAAAGAAGGCTATGCAATAACTGACTACTATAAAAGAGACTTAAATTTTATGAACGCCTTATATGGAATGTCAGCATTACATAATTACCAAGTAAGAAAAATACTACAAATTATCTATGGCGTATACGAAAACAAAAGAAAAGCAAATTTAATTGTAACACCAGACATGTTTAAACCTGTATTTCCAAACGCAAGAGACGAATCAGAATTAGAAGTAAAAATAAAAACAGCCTTATTAACTATAGAAAAAGATTTAAATAATAGATATAAAGGAAGCAAAACAATTGTCACAAAACCAAGAAATATGTTCACAGAATGCTTTATGATGGTAGATAGAAGATTTGAAGAAAACTTACTAAATTCAAAATTTGGAAAATATTTTAAAAAGATATATAAAGGTAGAGAAGCGGAATTAAATAAAGATGGAACTTATGTAACAGACACAGGCGATATCTTTACACTTGACTTAAAAAGCCTATGGGAAGACATGTATAACAAAATGACCTTTGGAGCATTTAAATACACTTTATCATCTTCTCCATATGAAATATTTGACATATATGCTCCATGGATTAAACCAAGATACAAAGTAACAATATCAATGATAGACAAAACACCTCTTAGCACATTAAAAGAAAACTTATTAAATGAAATAAATATTGTTTCAGAAGTATTAAACGAATTTCAAATCAGTGGAACATACTTTTCTAAAGACGACTTTTCAAAAAAACTAAACGAAAGATACAAAAACAAATTTAAAGCAGAAATAGTTGCAAGTTCATATATTGAATTATTACTAAGTTATAGAGATTCACTAACTGCTACTTTTTGTGAAACAAGAGAAATAAATGAAGAAAGAAAATATTTAATAACACGTGGAACATTTAGATCCCTTGCAGAAAAAATAATAAACACCTCAGCATTTCTAAAAAAACTTTCTCGTACTGAAATTGACAGCATGTTTACCTATGAAGCAACTACAACAAAAGATAACAATGGAAAATACGATGCAATAAACTTAGCCTTATTATTTAATATAATTAACTTTGAAATTATAGGCGGTAATAGACCAGAGATTTTTATACGTATAAATTACCCTGAAAAAGTTAGGCAAATAGCTAGTGGAATAGTTAACTATAATAATAAATTAGTAGAAGAAGCAACAGAAAGACACAAATATGATGTAGCAATTTTAAATCATTTCTTTAAAGACTTAAATGGCAATACTGAAAGATGGAGCTTTATAGAAAATTATTATCTCGGACATGTATATTTTGAAAATAATCAAGTCGTAATAAAAAATGATAATGACTTATTAGACTAAAAATATTTTAATAGGAAGTGGTGTAATGGCTAACCTATGCTATTTTAAAATGAATGTGCAATCTAAAAATAAAGATAATATTAAAAAATTTATAAACTGTTTTTACTATAAAGAAAATATTCCTAAATTTACAACAGCAAAAACACAATTAACAAATATATCAAAAATAAAAAAATATAATGATAGTTATAATTGCATTATTAATGGCGAATGTAACTTCTCTTTAGACATAAGTATGACTGACTTAAACAACCTTTCATATATTAATAGAAAAAACTATTTTTCTGACCAAAAAAAATTAAAAACTATAAATTATCTATGCAAGCTAAATAAAGTTAATGCTGAAATTATCGGTAATAGTTTAGAAGATGGAATTCATGAACACTTATATATTAATGAGCTAGGTAAAATACTTATATACGAACACAGTACACTTACTAAAGATAAAGATGGCTATTTTAAAAATGGACAATTTATCTATCAAGAAGTATTAGATAATGGTAATAATACTGAAACAAAAATAAAAAATAATTATTTATACTATTTTCTTCTAAACAAATATGAACAAAAGAAAAATATAATAGCTTTATTCATAAATGAATGGGCACCTTATAACTATTTTTACACTAATCCAGTATTTGCCAAAAACATAGTTACTAAAGAAGAATTAATAAAATTATTTGATATAAATGAAATATCTAAAAATGACTATATAATAGCTTTATCTAAAGGACATAATAAAATACTACTTGAAAAAATATTAAAAAACAATACATCTTTATTAGATAGTGAAAGCTTATTTAAAGAACTACTAAAAAATGACTACAGCATAATAGACATAATACCAGATAATTATAAAATAAAATATGAAAACATAATAAATGATGTATACCAAACAAAACAAGCAGAAATAGAGAAAATTCTTAACTCTCTTAGTGATGATTTACAATTTTAAAAATTTAATATATAATTATATTGGACATATAAGTCACAACCTTTCAATGTATTATTACATTGTTTCAAAATTATATGTCCTTTTTATTTAACACTAAAAATTAATTAGGAGGCTATTGTTATGTTATCAATAAATTTATATCAATTATTATTAAAAAAATATTTAGACTTTGAAACCTATCTTATAGAAAATAAAGATAGTAAAAGTGATAAAGAAATATATGAAACTATAGAAAAATTTTTAATAAACGATGAAAAAATTACTAAATATAATATTTATAAAACTTTAATGGATTTATTAAAAAAGAAACATGAATTATCAAATTTAAGTGATAAAGAATTTGTTAACGAAATAATTGAAAACAATAAAAGTGCATTTGATGAAAAATTAGATTTTGATGCACTAAAAAATACATATGCTAATTATATTGAATATGACGAAAATATATTAAAAGATATTGATAATTACATAGAAGAAAATTGTATATTAGAAGACTATAGTTTAGACTATTTTAAATCGCCAGAATTTGTAAATGAATTATTAGAAAGAGAAATAACTTTTGAACATAAATTAGATTGGTTCATAGAAGAATCTGAAATATTTAATGATGTCTTAGAATATGTATCAGATGAAGTAAGAAATAATAAAAATTATTTTGAAAAAATTAAAGTTGATAAATTTCCAGTTTTAATAGGCGAAAACTTAAAAAGTAACGAAGACTTTATATTAAAAAATATATATAAATTTGAATATAAATATATTAACGAAAAATTAAAACATAATAGAAATTTTATCTTAAAACTAATTACCAAAGCACCACATCTGTTTTACTGTTTAGATGAAAAATTTAGAGATGATAAAGAAATAGTTTTAAAAGTTCTAGAAGAAAAACTAAAAGAAAAAGATAACATTAACATAGAAAATAAAATAATAAATGAAATTGTAATTGTAGTTGACTATGGCTTTTTAAAGTATGTTAGTGATAGACTAAAAGAAAATCCTGAAATAATCGAAAAAGCTTTAGAATGTGATATTGAAGAATACGAATATTTACCAAAAAAATATAAAAATGATAAAAAAATAATTGAAAAAGTATTAAGTACTAAAAAAGATGTAGCCAAATATTTAGAAAATGAGATAAAAAACGATACTAAATACTTAGAAGAATTATATTTAAAATACGATTTTCCAATTGTTTATACAAATAATGAAATAATTAATAAATATGCAAATAATAAAGACATAATGAAAAAAGAAATATATAAAAATGATGAAGCAATAAACTATATAAGTGATGAATTACTTAAAGACAAAGAATATATTATGAACGTAATAAACAATGATAAATTTAAAATATCTTATTTTAATGATAATAAAAAATTATTAAAAGAATATAAAGACGATGAAGAAGTTATGGAACTATTGATTAAAAGTAATCCTTATTATATTAATTATGTAAGTAACAGACTAAAAAAGAAAAAATCTTTTAATAAAAAAATAGAAAAATATTTAAATAATTAAATTTTAAAATAAAAATTTTTAAATAATTGACACAAGAACAAATATGTGATATGGTTACTACTATGTGATAATTTAGGTTTTAAAAGGTTAAGTCATTTAAAATCATTTTAAAAATATAATAATAAAGAAAGGATTATGTTATGTTAAAATTATTTAAAAATTTAAAAAAAGAAGATTATTTTTTTGCATTTATAAGTATTATTTTAATTGTTTTACAAGTATGGTTAGAATTAAAAATGCCCGACTATATGTCTGAAATAACAAAACTTGTTCAAACCGAAGGAAGCAAAATGAGTGACATTCTATGTAATGGTGCTTACATGCTACTATGTGCTTTCTTATCTTTACTATGTGCATTTATCACTGGCTATTTTATTTCCAATATTTCAGCTAGATTTAGTAAAAATGTAAGAAAAAAATTATTTAATAAAACAATGGACTTATCAACTCATCAAATTAAAGAATTCTCAACTAGTAGTTTAATAACTAGAACAACTAATGATATTACACAAATTCAAATGTTTATTGCAATGGGACTACAAATGCTAATCAAAGCACCCCTTACAGCCATATGGGCGGTAACAAAAATACTAAACAAAAGCACCGAGTGGAGCTTACTAACTCTTCTAGCAGTCCTTATATTACTTGGTACAATATCTATTATTTTAGTTTTAGTATTACCTAGATTTAAAATTGTACAAAAATTAATAGACAAAATTAATAACGTAACTAGAGAAAACCTTACTGGCATTAGGGTAATAAGAGCATTTAATGCTGAAAAATATCAAGAAGAAAAGTTTCAAGAAGTTAATGATGAACTTACAAAAACACAATTATTTAATCAAAAAGCATTTTCCGTCATGCAACCAGTTATGTATATAGTAATGTACTTTTTAACTTTATCAATATACATAGTAGGTGTTTACTTAATAAAAAATAGTGTAATGGCATCTAAAATACAAGTATTTGGAGATATGGTAGTATTCTCTTCTTATGCTATGCAAGTCATCATGTCATTTTTAATGCTTGCAATGATTTTTATGATGCTTCCACGTGCAAATGTTTCAGCTAACCGTATAAATGAAGTATTAGACAAAGAAATAACCATAAAAAATGGTAATATACTAACAAATGACAACGGCCTAGTAGGAACTGTTGAATTTAAAAATGTTAGTTTCAAATACCCAGATGCAGAAGAATATATATTAGAAAATATCTCATTTAAAGCAAATAAAGGAGAAACAATAGCTTTTATAGGATCTACTGGTAGTGGTAAATCAACATTAATTAATTTAATACCAAGGTTTTATGATGTAACTAGTGGAGAAGTATTAATAGATGGCATCAATGTTAAAGATTATGACTTAAAAGCCTTATACAACAAACTAGGTTACGTTAGCCAAAAAGCAGTTATTTTTAATGATAGTGTAAAAGGTAATGTTATATATGGAGATAACGGAAAAGAAAAAACTCAAGAATTAATAAACAAAGCACTTGAAGTTGCTCAAGCGAGTGAATTTGTGTCTAAACTTGATAAAGGAATAAACACAACTATAGCACAAGGTGGAACCAACATAAGTGGAGGACAAAAACAACGTCTTTCCATTGCAAGAGCTATCGCACGTGAACCTGAAATTTATATTTTTGATGACTCATTTTCAGCACTTGACTACAAAACTGATTCAGTACTAAGGCACGAACTCAAAAAATATACAAAAGACGCTACTAGTTTAATAGTTGCCCAAAGAATTGGAACAATAATGAACGCTGATAAAATAGTTGTATTAGATAAAGGAAAATGTGTTGGTGTAGGTACACATAAAGAACTTATATCAAATTGTGAAGTATATAAACAAATCGCACTATCACAAATCACAAAGGAGGAATTAGAAAATGCCTAGAAAACCAATTCAAAATGAAAAAGCAAAAGATTTTAAAGGCTCTATTAAAAGATTATTTAAAGAACTAAATCCATTCAAATTTTTAATCATTCTAGGTTTAGTACTAGCAGCATTTTCTTCAGTACTTTCAATAGTTGCACCTAATAAACTATCTGATTTAATTGATAAAATATCTGAGGGACTTGTACTTAACACAGAAAACCTAGAAAAACTTACTAATAATGTTTCCTCTTTACAAAAAGATATTCCACTTATACTAAATATTGACTTTACACCTAGCACAATAAGTGAAGTCATGTCTTCAAACGAAGTAACATTAGAAGAAAAAAATGAATTCCAAGAATTTATAAATACAGTAAGTTCTTTAGATAAAAGTGAAGTATTTAATAAACTCAAAAAATTACCTAATAATGTCTTAAATATTATCTTAAAAGATTCAGAATATAATGGTGTAATCATAAAAACGAGTGATAAACTAGCCCTACTTAATGATGGAAATATTCCCGTGTCTATTGCAAATGCTTTATTTAATGAAATAGAAATAGATGGTACTTTAGTAAGTGCTAAAGACCAAGTAAAATTCGTAAACGTCATGAGTAGTTTAAATGAAAACTCTACCGAAGAGACAATTTATGAAAAAATAGATACGATGCCTAAAAACATAAGAAAATTACTAGAACCTGTTTTTGACATGAAAGGAATAAAAAATATAGTTATATTTTTAATATGCTTATATCTTTTATCAGCTTTATTTAGTTACATAGAAGCAATATCTATGACTGTTGTTTCAAACAATTTTGCCAAAAGTTTACGTACTAAAATATCTAAAAAAATAAACAAACTACCACTAAAATATTTTGACAAAAACCAAACTGGAGACATCTTATCTAGAGTAACAAACGATGTTGACACAATCGCACAAAGCATGAACCAATCATTCGCAACATTAGTAAGCGCTATTTCATTATTTGTAGGAACTGTCATAATGATGTTTGTAACAAATGTAGTAATGGCTTTAACTGCTATTATTTCTAGCTTAATTGGATTTATATTCATGTTTAAAATACTAAGTAAATCACAAAAATACTTTAACGAAAGACAAAAATATTTAGGAAAAATTAATTCTCATATAGAAGAAGTATACTCAGGCCTTAATGTTGTAAGAGTATATAATGGTAAAACTGAAGCTAATAAAGAATTTGATATTTTAAATGAAAAAGTATATGAATCAAACAGAAAAAGTCAATTTTTATCAGGACTAATGATGCCTATGATGAATTTTATTGGTAACTTTGGTTATGTTGCAGTTTGTATAGTAGGCGCACTTCTTACAATGAATGGTAATATCACATTTGGTGTTATCGTAGCATTTATGACGTATGTAAGACTATTTACATCCCCTTTGTCTCAAATAGGACAAGCAATGACTGCACTTCAAACCACAGCAGCAGCTAGTGAAAGAGTATTTGAATTTGTTGACGAAAAAGAAATGTCTAGCCAAAATGAAATTACTAAAGTTCTAGATAAAAGTAAAGTAAAAGGAAACATAGAATTTAATAACGTCTCATTTACTTATGACGGTAACACCGAGCCAACAATTAAAAACTTTAATGTAACTGTAAAAGATGGACAAAAAATCGCCATTGTAGGCCCAACCGGAGCAGGAAAAACAACAATGGTAAACCTATTAATGAAATTTTATGACATAAATAAAGGCGACATAATAATAGATGGTGTTAAAACTAAAGAATTAACTAGAGAAAATATACATGGGTTATTTACCATGGTACTACAAGACACTTGGCTATTTGACGGTTCAATAAAAGAAAATATCATTTTTAATAGAGAAAATATATCACTAGAAAAAGTAAAAGAAGTATGCGAAATAGTGGGGCTAGACCACTTTATAAGAACACTTCCTAACGGCTATGATTCTAAAGTAAGCGAAAACGAAAACATCTCAGCCGGACAAAGGCAACTATTAACTATCGCACGTGGTATGATAGAAGATGCACCATTTTTAATACTAGACGAAGCAACAAGTAATGTTGACACAAGAACAGAAGAATTAGTACAAAAAGCCATGGACAAACTAACAGAAGGAAGAACAAGCTTCATAATCGCGCATAGATTAAGCACAATAAAAAATGCAGACTTAATATTAGTAATGAAAGATGGAAACATAATTGAACAAGGTAACCATGACGAATTAATGAAAAAGAATGGATTTTATGCAGAATTATATAATAGTCAATTCGAGTTATAAATACAAAAAAATTAGATTGACTAAAAACATTTAAACTATTATAATAACTATGAAAAGCGAAGATGAGTGGTGGAACACTTAATAGGCTATATAATATAAAGTTGATTCTTCTTGAGAATAATTTAGGTGGAACCGCTGAACATAAATTCAGTCCTAAAGTCTTAAGAAGATTCTTTTAATTTTAAGGAGGAAAAATGAATAACGAACTAACAATGCAAGACTTAGTAAACCTATGTAAACAATATGGTTTCATATTTCAAGGAAGTGAAATATATGGAGGCTTAGCAAACACTTGGGACTTTGGTCCACTTGGTGTAGAACTAAAAAAGAACATAAAAAATGCATGGACGAAAAAATTTATACAAGAAGACGAAAACAATGTAGGACTAGACTCAAGCATACTAATGAATCCAAAAGTATGGGAAGCAAGCGGACACCTAAGCACATTCACAGACCCACTAATAGACTGCAAAAACTGTAAAACACGCCATCGTGCAGACAAACTACTAGAAGAAGTATTAAAAATAGAAACAAACTCACTAACACAAGAACAAATGGTAAACCTAATAAAAGAAAAAGAAGTAAAATGTCCAAACTGTGGCAAAAGCGACTTCACAGACATAAGAGAATTTAACCTAATGTTTAAAACATTCCAAGGTGTCACAGAAGACTCAAAAAACATAGTCTACCTAAGACCAGAAACAGCACAAGGAATATTCGTAAACTTTCTAAACGTACAACGTAGCATGAGGCTAAAACTACCATTTGGAATAGGCCAAGTAGGAAAAAGCTTTAGAAACGAAATAACACCAGGTAACTTCATATTTAGAGTAAGAGAATTTGAACAAATGGAACTAGAATTCTTCTGTAAACCAAACACAGAACTAGAATGGTTTAAATTCTATAAAGAAAAATGCAAAAACTTCTTACTATCACTTGGAATAAAAGAAGAAAACATAAGACTAAGAGACCACACAAAAGAAGAATTAAGTTTCTATAGTAACGCAACAACTGACATAGAATATAAATTCCCATTTGGCTGGGGCGAACTATGGGGAATAGCAAGTAGAACAAACTACGACCTATCACGTCACCAAGAATATTCAAAAGAAAAACTAGAATATACTGACCCAGAAACAAACGAAAAATACATTCCATACGTAATAGAACCAAGCCTAGGCGTTGAAAGACTTTTCCTAACAATACTATGTGATGCATACAAAAAAGAAGTACTACCTGATAACACAACAAGAGAAGTAATGTCTTTCCATCCATACCTTTCTCCTTACAAAGTTGCAGTACTACCTCTAGTAAAAAAATTCCATAATATTAAAGCCAAAGAAATATATAAAAATCTAAGTCAAAACTATAACGTAACATATGACGATTCAGGTAACATAGGTAAAAGATATAGAAGACAAGACATAATAGGAACACCATTTTGTATAACAATAGATGACGAAACACTAAACAACGGTACCGTAACAATAAGAGACAGAGACACAATGAAACAAATCACATTAAAAATAGAAGAAATTAAAGACTATGTCGAAAAAAGACTAAACTTTTAATTTCTTTTTTCTTTAAATAACAAATAAAAAATGATAAAATATAACTATTAAAGGATTGATCGTATGATTGAAACACAAGCGGATTTTATATTTTTTAGCATAATGGGATTTCTAGCAGAACTAATCTACTGCTCACTAAACAATAGAAAAAGCGGTAAAGCTCTCCGTGGACCATGGTGTCCTCTATATGGTATAGGTGGGTTACTAATACTATTTATAGTATCTAACTTACCAAAAAACATAATACTAATATACATAATAGGCACAATCGCATCCAGTATAACTGAATACCTAGCAAGCTACATACTAGAAAAAATATTCAAAACAAGATGGTGGGATTACAAAACAAAAAAACACAACATAAACGGAAGAATTTGCCTAGAAAACTCACTCTTATTTGGCTTACTTACAATAATAATATACTACATATTTAACCCATTAAAAGAAATATTCATACACAAAATAAACAAAACACTATATAAAGTAGTAGTACTATTATTATCACTAATAATGCTAATTGACGCCCTAACAACAATATTTGAAGCAATAGAACTAAAATCCAAAATAGACCTAATAATAAAAATAGGCACAAAAAACAAAGACAAACTAAAACAAAAACTAAAAAAACACAAAAAATCCACTCACAGTCCTAAAAGATTACTATCATCATTTGACTTCACAAATGACGAAAAAACAAACATACTAAAAAAATTCTATAAAATAAAAACAAAAAAACATAACAAAAACAAATTCAAAACATTGCACAGATAGACTTATTATGATAAAATAAACTATGATAGATATAATTGGAGGAATAAAAATGGCATTTGGAAATTTTAAAATATTTGAAACAAAAGAAGACGATGTAGACTCATTAACTGAAGATGAATATTATACTGTCAGTGAAAACGACACAAAAAAAGGAGCGTCATCTTCAAAAATGATTTTAGTAGAACCACGTGCATACTCTGAAAGTCAACAAATAGCAGATCACTTAAAAGCAAGAAACAGTGTTGTAGTAAACTTTAAAAGAGTCACAACAGATCAAGCAAAAAGAATAATTGACTTTTTAAGTGGCACATTATATGCTATAAACGGAGACTTACAAAAAATAGGAGAGGGAATATACTTATGTACTCCTAAAAACATAGATGTACAAGGAGAAATATCAGAAGAAAAAGCAAATGATAACAGTGGAGAAGAATGGTAAATAAATAAGAGGTGTCCATGTGAACAATTTTAGTACTGTTTTTAGAGGCTACGATAAAGAAGAAGTAAAATCATACTTAGATAACGTAATAGTAGAATATGAAAAACTTCTTAATTCAAAAAAACTAGCTGATAAAGAAATAAATGATTTAAAGAAAAAATTAGAATATTATGAAAATCTCGAAAGCACATTAAATCGAGCATTATTTAGTGCAGAAAACGCTGGAGATGACATAAAGAAAATGGCAAGAAGAGAAGCAGAAAGCCTAATAAATGAAGCTAAAAGAAATGCTAACAGAATAATAAACGATGCACTAATAAAAGCAGAAAAAGCAAGTGACTCTGCTGATAGACTAAAAAGAAATGTAGAATTGCTAAAAGGTAGACTTAAAAGAATTATTGAAGGTCAACTTGAAGTAATAGAAGAAATGGACAAACTCGATTTAAAAAGTGATGAATATTAAGCCAAAAATGACTTAATTTTTTTGGAGGTAAAATGAAAAAATTATTTGCTAACATAATAGAATTTTTACTATCAAAAAAATTCTATGGACCTATAATATATTTTATAGTAGGGGTACTATCAATAAAAATAATAAACAACATAATAGATAGAATCCTAAAAACAAGACACAAAAAAGGTAAACATAAAAAAGAAGACACAGTAATAAAACTAATAAAAAACGTAATAAAATATGTAATCATAATAATAGTAATACTATTAATACTAGAAGTATATGGAATAAACACATCAAACATAATTGCCAGTTTAGGAATTGCTGGTGCTGTTTTAGGTCTTGCATTACAAGATACAATAAAAAATATGTTATCTGGAATATTAATAATATTTGATAATAGATACAATGTAGGAGACTATGTAAAAATAAATGACTTCACAGGAGAAGTAATAAGTCTAGGACTTCAAACAACAAAAATAAAATCTTACTATGGAGAAATTTATACAGTATCAAATAGTAGCATAACAACAATAACTAACTTATCAGAAGAAAACTCAAACCTAGTAATAGATTTACCAGTAAGCTATAACACAGACATAGACCTACTAGAAAAAACACTAAAAAAACTAAATAAAGAAATTGTAAAAATGGATAACGTAATAGAAGACATGAAACTATTAGGAATAGAAGAATTTGCATCAAGTCAAATAAATTATAGAATATCTATATTATGTAAACCATACACTCAATTCCAAATAAAAAGAGATATATTTAAACTAATAAAAAAAGAATTTGATAAATCAGGCATAGAAATACCATATAATCAAATAGACGTACACATAAAGGAAAACTAGTCACAAAAGACTAGTTTTTTTGATACCTTAGACAAAAAAGTCTTCGGTCCACGCGGGATGCCGAAAATCACTAACAAATTAATCATATAACTATTTATTATAAATGTCAAGGACTCACTGAATTTTTTAGAGTGTAGGTTTGACAAATGATTTATTTATTGATGTATACATATTCGAAAAATATAAATTGTAAATTTTACATAATAAAATAAATCCCGTATAAAACCAAGATAAATAAGCAAAATATAAATAGAATAGTAAATGTAGTATATATAGCATTGTTGGTCCCACCGATAATTTGTTGTTGACATTGATAAATAAAAATAATAAAATGTAATTGTAAATGATAAAAGGAGAATGAAACTATGAAGAAAATAATCTCTTTCGAAAACATTAGTTTGCAAATCGGGGGGGGTTACTAACAAATAACCTTTATAGTTTTTTAATGCACTTAAACACATAGATTTTTTCTATGTGTTTTTATGATGGAAGAAAGG
>CANQQR010000033.1 GCA_947626035.1 uncultured Bacilli bacterium
CATTTAAAACAGGAAAACTACCAACAGTAAGATTAACAGTAGGAAATGGAACAGGAAGTGATACAAAAGTATCAAATACATTAACAGGGGGAACAGTAACATTTGAAAATGTAAAACCATTAGATAGTTATACATTTAACGGTGTTAGTCCATCATGTCCAGGAGCAACAGCAAGTTATAACAGTAATAATTCAACATTAACAGTAACAGGAATATCAAGTGATGTAATATGTACATTTAATGCAAAAGAAGACAAAATATTAGTAGCAGATTTTGGAAAAGAAATGTTTAAAGATGCAGTAAAAAGAGAAGACGATAATGCAACATATGATAAAATAGTTACAGATGCAAAACATTATTATGAAGATGGAAATTATACAGAAGGAGAAAAAACTGTTTACTATTATGCAGGTGCTTCAGAAGATAATTGGGTATATTTTGCAAATAAATATTGGAGAATAATTCGTACAAATGAAGATGGAGGACTTAGACTCTTGTATGCAGGGAGTAGCCCAACAGCAAGTGACGCATATATAAAGAACAGTGGAAGTATTGGAAGTGATGGTTATCTTGCATATAATAAAGATAACCATAAAAACACAGCATATGTAGGTTATATGTATAGTACAGGAGATACATTATCAGCAATCAGAGGAAATGGAACGCCAAGTCCAATAAAAACAGAATTAGACACCTGGTATGCAAATAATTTAGAGACTAATTATGGTAAATATATAAGTAAAACAGCAATATATTGTAATGATAGAAGTACGCAAACAGGATGGAAATCAAGTGAAGATATGTACTATAATGGTTATACAAAATTTAGAACAAATAAATCTGACAATACAAAAAATCACCCATCATTTAAATGTGGAGTAAATGGTTCAGGTAGTCTAAATTCGGATTCGCCTGATGCAGAGAGAAAAAAAGATATGTTTAGTGTAAGCGGGGCGTCTGGTGGTAATGGAGCTCTAACTAAGCCAATAGGACTAATGACAGCAGACGAAGTAATATTTGCTGGAGGATTATACGGAACTAATAACGACTCTGCTTACTACTATAGGAACGCTTCCGGAGGAAGTTCAACCCGTGATGAGTGGTGGTGGACAATGAGTCCGTATAGCTTCAGCACCGGCGTCATCATTGCGCAGGAGTTCATCGTACGCGGTTCTAACGACCCTGGTGTCTTGCACTACCAAGACGTCGGCAATACGTTTTACGTCGTACGTCCAGTTATCTCCCTAAAGTCATGCGTAGAGTTTACAGGCAGTGGAGCTTCCAATGATCCATACAAAGTAAAAGAATTTGGAGATTCTGATGCCTGTGCATTAGCAGAAAATTAATATAAAACAAATGGGCCGGACTTTAAAATTGAAAAGTAGTGAGTTCAGTCTGGCCCATTAACTTATAAAATAAATGAGGGTTAAAAAAATGAAGAATGAGAAAATAGTAAATAATATAGTCGGTAAAAATATAAAGAAGTATAGAATCTTATATAATGCTAATAATCATTCCATGACGCAAAGTGACCTAGCCAAAAGAATAGGTGTAAGTGTATCAATGATAGGAAGCATGGAAAGCACAAAAGTTAGTCAAGGAATTAGCTTATATAACCTATACAAAATAAGTGAAGTACTAGATGTACCAATAAACAAATTCTTTGAATAAATATTAGTACTAAAAACTCTTAATTGTAATTGACAACAATAATAAAATTATGTAAAATTATCTTAGAATAGAGGTGGCTAATGTGAAAAAAGCATTAAAAAACTTAGACTTAACATTAATAAGTCAATTAATATTATCAATATTAGTACTAGTAATAGGTATAGTAGTAATGATATTTAAATCCTTTGGATTACTAGACTTAAATTTATACATATCAATACTATTCTACATATATGCATTCTTTAGTACAATATTTTATTTTGTGAAAAGAAAAGAAGGAGACTATGAATTATTAATATTATCACTAATAAACATAATAACAGCAACATTCATGTTCGTATTTAAAGAAGACAATACACCAATGATACTTGGAGCAGCAATGACAATATACACAGTATTACTAATACTAAACCGTGGTTACAAAGTACTAACACTACAAAGAATGAACAACTTTATGTGGGTAATAAAATTCATAATAACATTCCTAATTGCATTTTTAGGAATGCTAACATCATTCAACTTATTTAACGAAGTAACAGTACAAACCCTAATGTTTGGTTACTATTTCGTAACACTTGGCTTCATGTTAACAGCAGAAAACCTAATAGAAATGTTTGTAACAGATGGAGCATTTAGAAAAATGTTATCTAAAGTACTAAAAGAAGAATCAAAACTAGAAGAAGTAAAAGAAACAGAAATAAAAGAAGAAAACAAAGAAAAACCAAAGGAAGAACCTAAAAAAGTTAAAAATACTAATAAAACTAAAAAGAAAAATGAAACAATTAAAAAAGAAATAAAACCACTTAAAATAGAAGAAACTAAAAAAACAAAAAAAGAGATAACTAAACCAGTAAAACAAGAGAAAACAAAAGAAACACCAAAAAAGAAAACTGTAACAAAAAAAGAAACTAAAAGTGAAATAAAAAAAGAAGTTAAAAAAGAAATTAAAAAAACTAAACCTACAAAAAAGACTACACCTAAAAAACAAACAAAAACAAAATCTTCAAAAACAACAGAAACAAAAAGAAAAGTAGGTAGACCTAAAAAAAGTTCATAAATTTAAAAAGACTAGCTAAAAACCCTAATTCAACTTTATATTGAATTGGGGTTTTATATTTGTAAATTTAAGTTTCATAGGTTTCTAAATTATAAAGCTATTATCTTTACTTATAAAAACTCTGAAATAATTTCTTTTAAATAGTTATTATTAAACCAAAAACATTGCTTAGTAAATTCAGTAGCCCCAGTAACTTTATCTTTAACCGGAAGAGAAATTGTATCTTTAGAATCTCTACCATGCGGTCTAACATGACATACTCCATTATCACTCATTCCTGGAAAGTTAGTAATTCTTCTACCTCTTTCATCAATATAATTTACAATATTACCAGTTCTAATAACATCTTGGGTCTTTTCATACATTGATTTAACTTTCGATTCTATAATAAGTAAAGGCATATTCCATAACTTAATTCCTTTAAATACATATTCATTATTTTCTTTTTTAAATATAAAGAACATATACTTAGTAGTTTCCAATACTTCTTTTAAATCAGAATTTTCAAAATCAGTGTTCATAATTTCATCAAACTTAAAATATGGAAATGACATTGATTCTATAATTCTTCCATTTGACTCTACTCTAATAGTCTTTGGTATGATATTCGCCTTTGTAAATTCATCTGTATCTTTAAGTCTTGATTTAACATTAAACATTCTGCTTATAATCATGCTAAAAACATTTTTAGCTTTTGAATCTATATTTAACTCTCTCATTAATTCAAATTGAGTTTTACCTTTATATTTGTTAATAACATTTTCGATAAAATCAGTAAACGATTCTTCTGTTCCTTTTAGTATTTTTTCAACATCTTCATAATTTCCTATATATTTTCTAACAAGAGCTGTCATATAAGAAGCTTTAAAACAAAATGCTCTTTGCATTGCTTTAATATCAGAAAATGGTTGTTCTCTTTTAGATTCTTTGTTAGCACCCTTAGTACAAGCTCCTAAATACATTGTATCGGCTTCAGATAGTTCATGTGCTTTACCATCTTTAATCTTTTCTATAATATATTCCCAGTCTTTTTTTATAATAGACATATCATCATTAGGAAAAGAATATAAAAGTTCATTAGTTATTCTTAAATCTTCTTTCTTTTTATCTTTTTCCCATAAATACCAAATTATTTGAATCTTACTGTTTTTTGATAAAAAATGTGATGTTTCAAAAGTATTTTTATATTCAGTCATATAATCAATAATATTTAATACTAATCTTTCCTTGGCAGATAAAGTATTATCTTTATTCTTTTTATATGGTGTTACCTTAAGTTCAATACCAGCATCTGCAAAATCAGGTCTAGAAAAAGAATTTATATTCATTCCGAAAACATCTTCCTCAAATAAATGTCCAAAAAATGCTTTATTAAATCCCTCATTACTATCACTTGAATCATCATTTTTTACTGTCTTAACTTTCATCCTTTGTAATTCTCCAAAAGTTTTTCCAAGTGTTGATTGAACTATAGTTCTTATCTCTCCTTCTGTATAAGTTTTTTCCATTTTTTTCTCCTTTCGATCTTGTAATTACTTTAAATTTGCTGTAAAATAATCATGTAAGATTAATCTTTTTATTTAATATTATAAAAAGTTGATCTTTTCGTTCAAAAATATTATAATATATTTATGCAATTTATACAATTGGCAGGAGGTAAAAGCATGGAAAAGACAGTAGTGGAATTATTCGCGGGAGTTGGTGGCTTTAGATGCGGTTTAAATAAAGTGAATTTAATTAATGATAAAGTAAATGAAAATGGAAATTGGAAGTTCGTATGGGCTAACCAATGGGAACCAGCAACTAAGTCTCAAGAAGCTTACGAATGTTATGCAAAAAGATTTGGATATGATGATATTTCAAATGTTGATATATTTAAAGTTGACAAGAAAAAAATTCCTAATCATACTTTGCTAGTTGGAGGATTCCCTTGTCAAGACTATTCAGTTGCTAGAACTTTATCAGGAAGTAAGGGACTTGAAGGCAAAAAAGGAGTACTTTGGTGGGCAATAGTTGATACTATTAAAGCAAAGAAACCTCCATTCTTATTTTTAGAAAATGTAGATAGGTTATTACTTTCTCCAGCTAATCAAAGAGGAAGAGATTTTGGAATGATTTTGAGAAGTTTATATGATAATGGTTATGCAGTCGAATGGCGAGTAATAAATGCTGGTGAATATGGTGAACCTCAAAAAAGAAGAAGAACATATATAATTGCGTATCATAAATCTACTAAATATTATGACAAAATGAAAAAAATAAATATGAAAGATATTATAGTTAAAGATGGAATATTTTCAAAACAATTTCCAGTTAAAGAAGAACTTAATTCCAATATAGCAAATGTTTCAAAAACAATGTATAAAGATTTAGTAGATGTAAGTGATAATTTCAAAACACAATTTTATAATGCTGGTGTAATGTGTGAAGGAAAAATATATACAGCTAAGATGGAATCTGATTGCACAGATATCTTTCCATTAAAAAAAATTAGAGAGACAAAAAAAGTTGCTGATAAATATTTCTTATCAGATGATAAAATAGAAAAATTTAGATATTTAAAAGGTAGCAAAAAAATTCCAAGAATTAAACCTAACGGAGACACTTATATGTACTCTGAAGGCACAATGGCATTTCCAGACAATTTAGATGCTCCTGCAAGAACCATGCTAACATCAGAAAGTGGATTAAGTAGAATGACACATGTTATTGAAGATTATAAAACTAGAAAATTAAGATTACTAACCCCACTTGAATGCGAAAGAATAAATGGATTCCCAGATAATTGGACTAACACAGGAATGACCGATAAAAAAAGATATTTTATGATGGGAAATGCTTTAGTAGTTGGCATAGTTGCAAAAATTGGAAATGAACTAGAAAAAATCATTGAAAACGAAAATTAATTATATATAAATAAAAGAGGCCTATCTAGCCTCAATTATTAATTTTATAGCAGTTCTTTCCTCGCCATCAATAGTAATATCACTAAATGCTGGGGTGCAAACTAAATTTTTACCAGTTGGAGCAACATACCCTCTAGCAATAGCAATACCCTTAATAGCTTGATTTAATGCACCAGCTCCAATGGCTTGCATCTCTACTGCTTCATCTCTTTCTCTAAACAAATTTGCAATCGCGCCAGCAACTTTTTGTGGTGCACTTTTACTAGATACTTTTATTATATCCATTTTTATTTCCCCCTTTAGTAAATTATATTAACATAAAAAAACTTTAGTACTATCTATAATAAAAATATGTTATACTATTAAATATAAATAGGTGATCATATGAAGAATAAAAAAGGATTTACATTAACTGAACTACTAGTCGTAATAACACTTCTAGTAACAATACTAGGCACATCTGTATTTGGAATAGAAGAAATATCAAAAATGTCTAGAGAAAAAGAACTAGAAGAATTAGAAAAAAGAATAGAATCTGCAGCAGATATATACATAAACAACAAAGAAGTATACAGAATGGAACTATTAAACGGCGTAGTAACAGAACACTGTACAAGAATATACACATTACAAAACGAAGGACTACTAAAACTAAAATTAGTAAATCCCATAACTAACGAACTAATACCAGCTAACCTATGCGTAACATCAAAACTAAACGAAGACGGGGTAATAATAAGTGAATTTGAAATAAATTAAATAAAAATTAAATAAAAAAACTATTGACGTCCATACACTTGTTTGTTATTATATTAATGGACTTTTGAATAAAACCCAATTAGATGTGAATAATAATAAAAGGAAGTGTAGTTATGGACAAAATAATAATAAAAGGGGCACGTGAAAATAATTTAAAAAACATAGATATAGAAATACCAAAAAACAAATTAGTAGTAATGACCGGAGTAAGCGGAAGCGGAAAAAGTAGCTTAGCATTTGACACAATATACGCCGAAGGTCAAAGAAGATACGTTGAAAGTTTAAGTGCTTATGCGCGTCAATTCTTAGGAAACATGGAAAAACCAGAAGTAGACTCAATCGAAGGATTAAGTCCAAGCATAAGCATAGACCAAAAAACAACAAACAAAAACCCAAGAAGTACAGTAGGAACAGTAACAGAAATATATGACTACCTAAGACTTTTATATGCTAGAATAGGTGTGCCTTACTGTCCAATACACAAAAAACCAATTAAAAGCCAATCAATAGAAGAAATGGTAAACAAAATAATGGAATACCCTGAGGGAACAAAAATAGAAATATTATCTCCAATAGTAAGAGGAGAAAAAGGTACTCATAAAGACTTATTAGAAGATTTAAGAAAAGATGGATTTGTAAGAGTAAGAATAGACGGAGAAATAAGAGACCTAAGCGAAGAAATAACACTAGAAAAAAATATAAAAAACACAATAGAAGTAGTAATAGACAGAATAGTAGTAAAAGAAAAAGCAAGAAGCAGAATATTTGAATCAATAGAACTAAGCACAAAAATGGCTAAAGGTAAAGTAATAATAAATGTACTTGGCGATAAAGAAATATTAATGAGTGAAAACTATGCTTGTCCAGAATGTAACTACAGCTTAGAAGAACTAGAACCAAGAATGTTCTCATTTAACAGCCCTTACGGAGCATGTCCTGACTGTAAAGGTTTAGGAATAAAAAAAAGCATAGACGTAGACTTACTATTACCTGACAAAAATAAAAGCATAATGTCTGGAGCTGTTGCGTCATTCCAAAGTGGAGAAACACTAAACATATACTTTAAAAAATTAGCATTAGTAGCAAAACACTACAAAATAAATTTAAATAAACCAGTAAAAGACTTAACAAAAAAAGAATTTGATATTATCTTTTATGGAAGTGACGAAAAACTAGATTTTAAAGTAGAAACAAAAACAGGAAGTGTACTAAAAAGCCACGACTACTTTGAAGGAATAATAAGTAACCTAGAAAGAAGATACATGGAAACTGCAAGCCCATCAATACGTGAATGGATTGACGGTTACATGACAGAACTACCATGTGACACATGTAAAGGTGCAAGACTAGACGAAAAAATACTAAACGTATTTGTAGGCGGAAAAAACATACACGAAGTAACAGAACTAAGTATTAGAGATTTAATAACATTTTTTGACAAACTAAAATTAAATGACACCGAAAAAGAAATATCATTCTTAATACTAAAAGAAATAAAAGAAAGACTAAATTTCTTACACAATGTAGGACTAGACTACCTAACATTATCAAGAAGTGCAGCCACATTATCTGGTGGAGAAAGCCAAAGAATAAGACTAGCAACACAAATAGGAAGCAAACTAAGCGGAATATTATACGTATTAGACGAGCCATCAATTGGTTTACACCAAAGAGACAATGACAAACTAATCGCTTCATTAAAAGAAATGAGAGACTTAGGAAACACCTTAATAGTTGTAGAACACGACACAGACACAATGCTAGCAAGTGACTACATAATAGACATAGGCCCAGTCGCAGGAGAAAAAGGTGGGTATGTAGTTGCAAAAGGAACACCGGAAGAAATAATGAAAAATGAAGACAGCATAACTGGTAAATACCTAAGTGGAAAACTCAAAATAGAAATACCAAAAAAAAGAAGAAAAGGAAACGGAAAATACATAGAAATAAAAGGCGCTAGAGAAAACAACTTAAAAAATATAAATGTAAAAATACCAAAAGGCACATTCGTATGCGTAACAGGGGTAAGTGGAAGTGGTAAATCTAGTCTAGTAAACGAAATACTTTACAAAAAACTCTCACAAACTCTTTACCATTCCAAAGAAAAACCAGGTAAATTTAAAAGCATAAAAGGAATAGAAGATGTAGACAAAGTAGTATACATAAGTCAAGATCCAATAGGAAGAACCCCAAGAAGTAACCCAGCAACTTATGTAGGACTATTTGACTTAATAAGAGATGTATTTACTGAAACCAAAGAAGCAAAAATGAGAGGCTATAACAAAAGTAGATTCAGTTTCAATGTAAAAGGCGGAAGATGCGAAGCATGTAATGGCGATGGTGTAAAAAAAATAGAAATGCATTTTTTACCAGACGTATATGTACCATGTGATGTATGTCATGGAAAAAGATACAACAATGAAACACTAAACATAAAATTTAAAGGACTAAACATAGCAGAAGTATTAGATTTAAGAGTAGACGAAGCACTAGAAGTATTTGAAAACGTACCAAAAGTAAAAAGAATATTGGAAACAATGCATGATGTAGGACTTGGCTATGTAAAACTAGGACAAAACGCAGTAACACTATCAGGAGGAGAAGCAGGAAGAGTAAAACTAGCAAAAGAACTACAAAAACGTCCTACAGGAAAAAGCGTCTACATTCTAGACGAACCATCAACTGGACTTCATACAGACGACATAAAGAAATTATTAGAAATACTAAACAGAATAGTAGATAATGGCGATACAGTAGTAGTAATTGAACACAACCTAGACATAATAAAAGTTGCAGATTACATAATAGACTTAGGCCCTGAAGGTGGTTCTCTTGGTGGCCAAGTAGTTGCAACTGGTACACCAGAACAAATAGCAAAAATACCAGAAAGCTTCACTGGAATATATCTAAAAAAAGTACTTAAAAACTAATTAAGTACTTTTAAAATACAAAAAAACGTACAAAATGCACGAAAATAACGGTAAAATATGTACAAAATGTACGAAAAATGCTATAATTATACTTGAGGTGAACAATAAAATGTATAGAAAAATAAGTGAAGAATTAATAAAATGGAAAGAAAACTATAAAATGCCACTAATGCTAATAGGCGCAAGACAAACAGGAAAAACTTACATAATTGATGAATTTTGTAAAAATAACTACGAAAACTATATATACATAAACTTAGAAAAAGAAGAAAACATAAAAAGTATCTTTGAAAAAACAATAGATCCAAAAGAAATAATAGAACAAATAGAAATATTAAAAGGTGGTTCTATAAACATTGAAAACACAATAATATTTCTTGACGAAATACAAACAAGTGAAAGAGCAATAACAAGCCTAAAATATTTCTGTGAAAGCCCATTACCATACAAAATAATATGTGCAGGGTCATTACTAGGTGTAAAAATAAACAGATTTAAATCATCTTTCCCAGTTGGAAAAGTACTAATAAAATACATGTTTCCACTAGACTTTGAAGAATATCTAAAAGCATTAAATGAAAACAAATTAATAGAAGAAATAAAAAAACACTACCAAACTAACGAACCATTAACAGAAGCAGTACACTCATATGCACTAGACTTATACAAAAAATATTTAGTCCTAGGTGGAATGCCACAAATAATAAATAATTTCATAGAAAACGACAAAAACATATCTAAAGTAAACTATGAACTACAAGACTTAATAATAACATCATACCAAGCAGACATGAACAAATACACAGAAAACACAGAATCAATAAAAAACAACAAAATCTATAGTGTCATTCCAAAAGAACTAGCAAGAGAAAATAATATCTTTAAATTTAGCTTAATAAACAGTGATGCAAGAAAAGATAGATACATAAGTTCACTTGAATGGCTACAAGCAAGTAACATGATACTAAAATGTGACCTAGTAAATAAAAATGAGTCTCCATTAAAATCTTTCATAAGTGACGAAAAATTTAAAATATATCTAAGTGACACAGGACTATTAAGAAGTTTATCTAACATAGACTATAACGAAATACTACTAGACCAAAATGAAATGTATAAAGGTGTACTAACAGAAAACTACGTAGCTTGTGAATTATTTAACAAATATAGAGAACTATACTTTTACACATTTAACAAATACGAAATTGACTTTCTAATAAAAATAAACGGAAAGATAATACCAATAGAAGTAAAATCAGGAAGAAGAACAACAAGTAAAAGTTTAAACGAATACATAAATAAATACAACCCAGAATATAGCATTAGAATAAGTACAAAAAACTTCGGATTTGAAAATAACATAAAATCAGTTCCACTATATGCAGTATTTTGTATAAATTCATAACAAGAAATGTAAACTTAACTAAGTAAATGTAAAAATATTTACAATAATACTTTTCTAACTAAAAATAATAATTTATAATAAAATATAGATGGAGGCTACACAAATGAATAATAAAATATATGTAAATAAAATAGAAAAAGAATCAAATAACAAAAAAGACGATTTAATAGAACTACTCCTAAAACTACTAGTAAGCGCAATAACGCTAATACTTGCATCAAAAATATTTAAAGGTTTTTATGTAGAAAACATATTCTATGCACTAATAACAGCAGCACTAATAAGCGTACTAAACCTAACACTAAAACCATTCTTAATCTACATAACATTACCTCTGACAATAATGTCTTATGGAATATTATATCCAATAGTAAACCTAATAATACTAAAACTAGTAAGCCTCTTAATGGGCTCATCATTCGTAGTATCAGGTTGGATTTTACCATTCTTTATAACAATATTCATAAGCTTAATGACAAAACTACTAGAATATATATTTGTAAAACCATTTATTGAAGGGAGATAAACATGAATCCATATATAGTAACATTCGGGGAATTTGGAATAACTTGGTATAGCGTATTTATACTAACAGGAATAATACTTGCTTACATATTTATAAGAAGTGAAGCAAAAAAATTTGACATAAAAGCAGACTTCATAACTAACCTAATATTCTGGACAGTAATAATCGGAATAATAGGCGCAAGGGCATACTACGTAATATTTAACTGGAACTACTATAGCAACCACGTAATAGAAATATTCAAAATCTGGGAAGGTGGTCTAGCAATCCATGGTGGCTTACTAGCAGGCTTACTAGTAATAATAATATACTGTAAAAAATATAGAATATCAGTCCTAAGAATATTAGACATAATTTCTCCATATCTTCTCCTTGCACAAAGCCTAGGTAGATGGGGTAACTTCTTTAACAGCGAAGCCTATGGTGTTGCAACAACATACGAAAAACTAAAAGCAATGAAATTTATTCCAGACTTCATAATATACGGAATGAACATTGATGGAATATACTACACACCTACATTTTACTACGAGTCTTTGTGGTGCTTACTAGGTGTAATAATAATACTTTTAATAAGAAGAATAAAATACTTAAGACTAGGTCAACAAATAGGAACATACCTAATGTGGTATAGTTTAGGTAGATTCTTTATAGAAAGCTTAAGAACCGACAGCCTAATGCTAGGTTACTTCAAAATGGCACAAATAGTAAGCATAATATTATTCATAATAGGACTAGTATTAGTATTACTACAAATAAGAAAACCAAAACTAGAATACCTTTACAACAAACAAGAAAACCTAGAAATACTAGAACTATAAAGGAGGAAAATAAAATGTACGATACACTAATAGTCGGAATGGGTCCAGCCGGCATGAGCGCTGGAATATATGCAAAACGTGCAGGACTAAAAACAATAATGCTAGAAAAAAACGCACCAGGTGGCCTAATAAACATAACAAACTTAGTAGATAACTACTTAGGATTTGATAACATCACTGGTCCAGACCTAGCACTAAAAATGTTTGAACACGTAAAAAACAATGAAGTAGAATATAAAATAGAAGAAGTAAAACACATAAAAAAAGAAAGTGACCATTTCCTAGTAGAAACAAACAAAAACAAATACACAACCAAAACCATAATCCTAGCAGGTGGTCGTTCCCCAAAAAAAGCACCAATAGAAGACAGACTAAAAAACATAAAAATAAACAGATGTAGCATATGTGATGCACCACTATTTAAAAACAAAGACGTGCTAGTAATCGGTGGTGGTAACTCAGCATTTGAAGAAGGAATATACCTAAGTGACTTTGCTAAAAACCTAACAATCGTAACACGTCACGAAGTAAAAGCAGACATAGAACTATTAGAAACAGCAAAAAAAAGAAACAACATAAAAATAATAGAAAACGAAGAAGTAACTGACATAACAGAAGAAAACAACAAATACAAAATAAAACTAAAAAACCAAGAACTAACAGTAGACGGAATATTTAGTTACATAGGCTATAGTCCAAGCACAGAATATTTAAGCAACCTAAGCATAATAGAAGATAATGGCTACATAAAAGTAAAAAACACAGAAACAAAAATACCTGGAATATATGCATGTGGCGACATAATAGAAAAAGAAGTCTACCAAATAATAACCGCAAGTAGCGAAGGCGCAGAAGCTGCACTAAAAGCAAAAAAATACATAAGTAACCAAGAAACTATTTCCTAAAAACAACATTTATTATATAATAGCAAACAAAGGAGAAAAAATATGCTAGTATATGGAAAAAACGTAAGTAGAGAAGTATTAAATAGCAGTTTTAAAATAAACAACATATACTTACTAAACACATTTAATAACGAAGAACTACTAAAACTAATAAAAAAAAGAAACCAAAATATCACTTACCTTACAATGAGTGAAATGGACAAAATGACAAAAGAACCACACCAAGGAATAATAATAGACATAGAAGACTATAAATACCACACACTAGAAGAAATAATAACTGACAAAGAAAGTAATTTTATAGTAATCCTAGACCATATAGAAGATCCAAGAAATTTTGGTGCAATAATAAGAACATGCGAATGTGCTGGTGTAAACTACATAATAATCCCAAACAAAAGAACAGTAGAAATAACCCCAGCTGTAATGAAAACATCAAGTGGAGCCTTAGCAAACACAAAAATAGTCCAAGTATCAAACCTAAGAAACACAATAGAAAAACTAAAAAAAGAAAACTACTGGATTGTAGGAACTGACTCATTAGGAACCGAATATACCAAAGTAGACTATAAAGGTAAAATAGCCCTAGTAATAGGTAGCGAGGGAACAGGTCTAAAACAAATAATAAAGTCTTCATGTGACATAATTGCATCAATCCCACTAAAAGGAAAAGTAAACAGCCTAAACGCATCTGTAGCAGCAGGAATAATGATTTACGAAATAGTAAAAACGAGGTAAATCTATGAATAACGAAATATTAGACGAAGAATTACTACTAGCAATAGAAGAAGAAAACCCAGATGCACTTGAAGAACTAATAAACAGATACTCAAAAATAATAAACGTAGTAATAAACAAATACAAACAAAAAGGAGAAAGCCTAGGCCTAGACCTAAAAGACCTATACCAAGAAGGACTAATTGGCCTAATAAAAGCAGTAAAAACATACAAACAAGAAAAAGGCTCATCATTTAAAACATATGCTAACATAATAATAGAAAGAGAAATACTAGACACAATAAAAGCAAACGACAGAATGAAATACAAAACACTAAACAATGCAATATCACTAGACAACTGCTTATTTGAAGAAGACAACAACCTATACTCTTACATAACAGATAACAAAAGAGACATAGACTCAAAACTAATAGACGAAGAAGAAGAGGAAGAACTAAAAAAATCTCTTACCAACTTTGAACTAAAAGTATTTGAACTAAAAATGGACGGAAAAACAAACACAGAAATATCTCTAATACTAGACAAACCTATAAGAAGCATTGAAAACACAATACAAAGAATAAAAATCAAAATAAAGGAAAGAATATAACTAGAAAATAGTTATATTTTTTTAATATAAATTATCAGCTATACTGATAATTTATCATTGACAATGATAAATATAATTTGTAAAATAATGTTATAAGATAGGTGAAGTACAAATGAATATATTTAAAAGTAGAAAAGTAATGTTTATAAGTATAATGATGTTATTAAGTATAACATTAGGATTAACATATGCGACATTTGTAA
>CANQQR010000034.1 GCA_947626035.1 uncultured Bacilli bacterium
TAAATTAGGTACAATATTTTTATAACACATCTTTTTGCATGCTCAAGATGTGCCATAAAATTCTTTACATTATAACACAGCACATCATATCGTACAAGTGTTTTCTTCACAAAAAAAAGAAGTTACTCACTAACTTCTTCACTAACATCCTCTAAATTATCAACTTCTTCTACTTCTTCCTCACTAACTAATGGAACAACACCTAAAGTATAACCAATAGGCTCAAGTAACTTAATAAGTGTATTAATCTGAGGACTATTTAAATTATTCTCTATCTTAGCAACAGTTTCTCTAATAATACCTGCTCTCTCTCCAACAACACGTTGACTTAACTTCTGACTCTTCCTAGCCATAACAACCTGTCTAATAACATCTCTCTCAAGCTCTCTAAGTTTCTCTTCATGTAAAATCTCTTCTTCACTCTTAATCTTATTTTCTTTCTTAGGTCTTCCCATCCGTCATCACCAAATATATTGTACCAAAAATAAATACAAAGTCAATAATTTTTACACTCTTTTTACAACCAAAAACTAATTTTCAGCCTCTTCACAACTAGCATCAGCACTAACTGTATAAGGATCACTTGTACTACCACTACCAGACAACTTAACACAACTCTTTAATGATATAACTGGACGGACGGAGGCACTGGTAACAACTGCATTTTCTTCCAAATCACCAGTATAAGCGGACTCCAGAGCACCACTAACTGAAACCATATAAGCACCATAATTATCATTATAAAAATTACAAGGAGTCATTGTCCACCAGGTAGCATCATCCGTTGCACTATATCCCAATGAATTTCTATAGTAGTATGCTGATTCATTCTCTATCGAATAAGATTGAGATTTAAATATTGAACCAGCAAACATTACTTCATCTGCAGTCATCAAACCTATTGGTTTTGTTAGATTTCCATTTCCACCTGCCCCTGTACTTACACTAAACATATCTTTCTTTCTGAATCAGGTGAATCAAAATTTGTTTTTCCATCTCCGCCTACTCCACACTTAAATGATGGATGATTTTTTGTGTTATCTAATTGATTTGTATAAAATTTTGTATAAGCATTATAAAACATTTCTTCATTTGATTTCCATTCTGATGAACTTTCTCCATATGTACTCCTATCATTACAATATATAGCCGTCTTACTTATATATTTATCATAACTAGATTCTAAATTATTTTCATACCATGTATCTAATTCTAACTTTATTGAACTATTTGTTTCATTTTCTCTTATAGCTTCTAATGTATCTCCTTCACTATACATATAACCTACATAAGCTGTGTTATTATAGTTATCTTTATTATATTCAATCATTCCCCATATGTTATCGCCTATATTTGTTATATAAGCATCAGCTTTATCATGCCCAGTCCCAGCATACAACAACCTAAGCCCTCCATCTTCATTTGTCCTTATAATTCTCCACCATAAATTATTACCATCTGTATCGGTACCAAATTGTACCCAGTTATCTTCTGCATTACCTGCCCAATAATAAACTCTTCCACCTTTTTCAGTCCATTTACCCTCTTCATAATAAACATTTCCATCACTCACAATAGCATCAAAAGCAGTTCTTGTAGTTGCCTTAGGGTACTTATTAGCAAAAAATGAAGTAATAGAAGAATTTAAAGCATCAATAGAAAGCTTAGCAGAAAAACTCTTTTTCATATCAGCACTTTGGTCAAAATTAGGATCATTAACATACCTAAACTCTATCTTATATTCTTGTTTAACCCCAACCTCTACAGCAATATTAGTAGCTAAAACTTGTTTACACTCTTCTGGACACTTAATAATAGAACTAAAATCATCCATATTATAGCCACCATTATTACTAGTATTAGTAATCTTATATTGTAAATAACCATCTGTTTCAAAAGAATTAATTAACTCATCTAAATTAATATTATAAAAGAAAACACTATTACCAACATTCTCTACAGAAAAAGTTTTACTAGCATTCCAATCAGGTTTAATAGCAGTTCCATCATCTCTTTTAAAACTAAGTTCTTGTTCATCCGTAAAAATAATCTTTAAACTATCAAAATTAACAACAACATCTTTACCCTTTCCCTCTACATTTACTCTCCAAAAAGCAAAACTAAAACCTATCAAAATAACTAAAATAGCAACAATGCCAAACAATAAATATTTAATATTTAAACTTTTTACATTTTCCATAATCAACATATCCTTTTCTACTATCTTTATTTTATATTATTATTTTGTTACTGTCAATTACATATCATATACTTTTACTGACAAATTTCGACAAATCCACTAAAAAAAAGATAACAACCTAATTGTTACCTTTCATCTTCATGAATATCATTCTTTGGCTTCTCTAACCCCTCAATAACAATATTATTCTTAGTAGCATAATCCCACAAAGCAGCATGAATAGCCTCTTCTGCAAGTAAACTACAATGTATCTTAACTGGTGGTAACCCATCAAGTGCTTCCATAACTGTCTTATTAGTAATCTCTAAAGCTTCCTCAATAGTCTTACCCTTAATTAACTCAGTAGCCATACTACTAGTAGCAATAGCTGCTCCACATCCAAAAGTCTTAAACTTAACATCCCTAATAACATGATTATCGTCTATATCTAAATAAATTCTCATAATATCTCCACATCTTGCATTACCAACAGTACCAACCCCACTAGCATTCTCTATCTCTCCAACATTCCTAGGATTAGTAAAATGATCCATAACTTTATCACTATACATTAAAAACACTCTCCTTATCTTTATTAACAAAATCAGCATATAAAGGCGACATACTTCTTAACTCACTAATAATACCCTTTAAAGTATCAACAACATAATCAATCTCTTCCATAGTATTATCTTCACTAATAGTAAGCCTCAAACTTCCATGCGCAATTTCATGAGGAAGCCCAATAGCTAAAAGAACATGACTTGGATCCAAACTTCCACTAGTACAAGCACTTCCACTAGAAGCACAAATACTCTTACTATCTAACTTTAAAAGCATTCCCTCTCCCTCAATAAACTGAAAACTAAAATTCATATTATTTGGAAGCCTCTTACTAATACTTCCGTTAACTCTAACATAAGGTATCTCCTTTATTACTCTCTCTCTAAGATGGTCTCTTAAACTAGCTATATACTTATTATTTTCTTCTCTCTTACTAAACTTAAGTTCAACTGCCTTTTTAAACCCAATAATAGATGCACTATTAGTAGTACCAGCTCTCTTACCTCTTTCTTGACTACCTCCATTAATAAGTGGACTAATCATAACACCTTTTCTAACATACAAAAACCCTATTCCCTTAGGTCCATTAATCTTATGTGCACTAGTACTAAGTAAATCAATATTCATATCATTTACATCAATATCTAAAACTCCATAAGCTTGAACAGCATCTGTATGAAAAAGAACATTATGCCTTTTACAAATCTCTCCAATTTCCTTAATAGGCTCTATAGTACCTATCTCATTATTAGCAGCCATAACACTAACTAAAACAGTATCACTTCTAATACTACTCTCTAACTCTTCTAAATCAACTAACCCCTCACTAGAAACATTCAAATAAGTAACTTCAAACCCCTCTTTTTCAAGTAACTTACAACTCTCCAAAATAGCATGATGCTCAATTTTAGTAGTAATAATATGTTTACCCTTACTCTTTCTACTTAACAAAATACCCTTTAAAGCCCAGTTATCACTTTCACTTCCACCACTAGTAAAATAAATCTCCTCTTCCCTAGCGCCTATACTACTTGCAATAACTCTTCTTGCTTCACTAATATCTTCTGTAACACTTCTTGATGGTTTATATATACTACTAGGATTATAAAACTTATCTGTAAAATAAGGTAACATAGCATCTAACACTTCACTCTTAACCTTAGTAGTAGCTGCATTATCTAAATATATCATTATCTTTCCTCTCCTTTATATGTTCAATACCATACTTTAAAATAATCTTAATATGTTCATCACTTATAGAATAACTAACACTCTGTCCATTCTTGCTAGTCTTAACTAAATTTAAACTTCTAAGATTTTTTAACTGATGACTAACACAGCTAGGACTCATACCCACTTCTAAAGAAATATCACTAACACATTTCTCTTTATCTATCAAAGTATCTAAAATCCTAAGCCTCGTTTCATCACAAAAAACCTTAAAAAATTCCGAGAGCTCCTTAACATTAACTTCAGTATGTATACTCATATATATCTCCTTTTATGAACACCTGTTCACATATTCATTTTATATCTACCATAAGCATTAGTCAAGAAAAACATATTTACATTTATAACTAAATAAAGTATAATTTATTTGTAAATTAATTAAGTCCTCGTAGCTCAGCTGGAAGAGCACCACCCTCCTAAGGTGGGTGTCGCTAGTTCAAATCTAGTCGGGGACGCCACATATAAAATATAATAGACCTAAAATACTTTTATTTTAAGTCTTTTTTTGTATCAAAATTTCCCAATAAAAAAATTAACAAAAACACTTGTATGACAAATATTTGTGTGTTATACTTAAACCAGTAAAGCGGTAATAATATAAAAAAGACTAAGAAAAAACCTAACTTCTTCTTTAAAAGTTAGGTAAAAATACACTACATAACACTAGGTAAATCAATAATAAGTAAACCTAAAGCATCCACTACTATATTATAAGCAATACTTAAAACATTCAAATAATCATTCTTTTCTTCCAAATTATCTAACTTACTAATATTAACACTTTCATAAAAACTATTTAACGCATCACTTAAAATATACAAATACTCTCCAACATATGAAGGCATTCTTTCACTAACAGCTTTATCTAAATACTTATCAAATTCCATAATTCTAAGCCTTAAATTCCTATCAACTTCGCCATAAATATTATCACTAAGTACTTTATTAGTAATAGTATTTTGACTAAGTAACTTCTTAACCCTAAGTGCACTATATAAAATATAAGGTCCAGTCTTACCACTAACATCACTAAACTTAGCAATATCAAAATTATAATTCTTCTCCCTATTATTCTGTAAATCAGCATACTTAATAATAGCATTAACTATTTTTTCTAAATCCTCTTTACTCATATCTTTATTTTGAACTCTCTTAGACAAAAAATTCTCATAAACCATAGAAAACAAAGAATCTAACTTTAAAGCATCTCCACTTCTAGTCTTAAATGGCTTTCCATCACTTCCATTAATAGTACCAAAAGAAATATGCTCGAGGTGTGCGTGCTCAGTAAGCCCCATAAGTTCTGAAACCCTAAACACTTGCTCAAAATGTAAACTTTGTCTAGCATCAGCAACATACAAAATATAGTCAGGATTATACAAATTAACCCTATCATAAATAGTTGCAACATCAGTAACTGGGTACCCATTACTTCCATCACTCTTCTCAATTAAACAAGGAGGCATCTCTTTATTATCATCATCTCTTTTAACGCTAACAACAAGTGCTCCATCATCTAACTTTAAAAGTCCTTTATCTTGTAAAATAGTCTTAACTTCTTCAATAAAAGGCGAAGCATCACTCTCTCCTAACCACAAATCAAAAGAAACACCTAAAAAATCATAAATTCTCTTAATATCACTAATACTAACTTCCTTTATCTTATTATAAAGTTCTAAATACCTATCATTCCCATTTTGAAACTCAAGTGTAACCCTCTTACACTTTTCATAAACATCACTATCACTCTTACACAAAGCACTCATTTTAGGGTAAATATAATTAAGGTAATCAATATCAATATCACTAACACCCTTATTTTCACTAACAATACCATAAATAACTTGTCCAATTTGAAGTCCATAATCGCCTAAATGCACGTCACTTATAACACTATAACCTTTATACTTTAAAATTCTCTTTAAACTCTCTCCTATAATAGCAGGTCTCAAATGTCCAATATGTAAAGGTTTAGCAATATTTGGTCCACCATAATCTAAAAAATATAACTTCTTGTCTTTAACTTCACTCTTATATTTCCCATCTCTAATAAATCCATTAATAAACTTAGAACTATAATTTAAATTAATAAATCCAGGCATAACAAAAGTAACATCACTAAAATAATCATCAAAGTTTTCCATCTCTTTAATAGCGCTAACTATTCTCTCTCCTACATCTTTAGGACTAACACCAGTATCTTTGCTAATCATAAAAACACTATTAATCTGTGCGTCAGCTTTATCACTATAGCTTACTTTCAAATACTTACCAAAATCTAACTTATCAAAAACATCCTTTAATACTTCTGTAATAATATCTAACACTTTAATCACCAATAAAATTATACACAAAATTATTACTAAAGTAAATCATTATAGTCCTCTAAACTTATTTTCAAGCTTTCTAATAGGTTCAGACTTATCATTTAAAATTCCAGAAATAGACAAATCATTATGAATATTATAAATAATATTTGCAAGTTCCCTAGAACAATCACACACATGTAGCCACTCACACCCTAAAAACTCAGGTGGAATATAAGAAAGATTAGTAGTATATAACCCTTGAAACTTTCCACTTCTATAATAATCTTCAAACATATCAATTCCTCTTGTAAACAAAGCATAAGTAGTAATCAAATAAACTCTAGAAACACCTCTTTTATTAAGTTCGTCAATAACATCAAACATACTTCCACCACTAGAAATCATATCATCACTAACTATAGCAGTAAACCCATGCAAATCTTGAAGTCCAGAATAATCATGACGAATAACTGGGTACTTACCATTTACCAAATGATTATAATCTCTTTGCTTAACAAAACTACCTGCTTCTCTATTAATAAACCTTGAATTAAAACTATTTAAATAAACATTTCTTCTGCCAGTCGCTCCATTATCAGGTGCTACAAAAACAATATTTCTAAGTTCATCAATACTTAAATCATCAATAAAATAATCTAAAATAGTATTAGTAGCATAAAAATTATCAAATTCCATATGACTAACAGCATGCTCAACACCTTGATCATGCGCATCAAAAGTAATCAAAGACTTAATCTTAGCCAAAGCATCAAGTTCTCTTAAATTCATTCCACACATCAAATTCTCTCTAGTATTTCTCCTATGTTGTCTACCAGCATACAAAAGTGGCATAACAACATTCAAATGCTTCGCATGATAATTACATGCACCTATACCATCCTTAAGTTCCATCATTAAATCATTAGGACTAGTATGATTAACAAACCCATGCATAGTATAAGTAACGGAATAATTACCTATATCAGTTATCAAAAACAAATCCTTTCCCCTAATAGAATCCAAAATCTCTACCTTTAAATGTCCATCCTCAAAAAAATTCTCCTTAATAGGCACAATAAAAGAGTGCCCATCTGACCTGGAATAACCATACCTATTAAGTAAATATTCATCTACTCTTGTTCCTAAATCCAGTGCACTCTTAAATACAATCAATCTTAAACTTTCCATAAACCCTCCATAAAACCTATAACTATTAAATCCACCTTGGAATATAAATATTTCTTGTATAAATATCTTTATACTCTTTAAAAAACTCAATCATCTTGCTAATCACATAATCAACTAAATTTGTAACAGCCTTACTAACCCTAATACGTAAGAAATAATCACATAACTCTTTTTTAAATCTACTATCACTAATAAACTTAAACATAATATCATCAACTAATTCCATCTTTTCTACTTCTCTCTTAGTAATAATATCTTGTCCAAAAACATAATCCTCATAAAGTCTTATAATCTTATATGTAACCGCGTCTTTCTCGCCAATCTCAGTATTAACGATATCATAATAATGCTTACAAATCTTTACTACCTCTTTGTTCTTTAAAAAATTATCCATCCTTATACTCCTTATTACAATATAATTATAATATCATATAACTACATAAATCAACCACAAATTTTGTTCGCTACAAACAAAGAAGCGCGAAAACATCCACGCTTCTTACTAAACTAACTTAAAAATATCATTAATAGCAACATAAATCATAAGAATAATAAGTAAAACTGCTCCTATATTATTAAGAATAGTCTCCACATTAGGATTTAACTTTCTACCAATAATCTTCTCTATAATCAAAAGTAAAATTCTTCCACCATCAAACACAGGAACAGGTATCAAATTTATAATACCAACATTTATACTTAAATAAGCAGTTAAATAAATAAGTCTCTCAAGTCCACTTTCCTTAACTTGATCTATAACACTATATACCCCAATTGGGCCACTCAAATTATCTACACCAATTCGTCCAGTAAACAACTTACCTAAAATCTTAAACACACTTATAGTATTTTCCCAAGTACCAACAAAACCATACTTTAAAGCATTAAGAAATCCTTTTTCCTTTATCTCTGTTTGAGTAAAACCAAACTGAGGAATAAGTTCATCATCTTCTCCCTTAACATATTCTGGTTCTATTAAAATATCTAATTCCTCATTTCCTCTTTTAACTCTAAAAGTAAAACTTTCCTTTTTTTCTTCTAAAAATCTTGTCTCAAGTAAAATATCATCCCAACTACTAACCTTAGTACCATCAACCTCTAAAATCAAGTCTCCAGTTTTTAAATTAGCTTGATATGCAGGTGTACCATCAATAACATCCCCAACATAAGGGTCACTCACAGGACTTCCATAAAAAAGTCCATTTATAAAAAGCAAAACAATAGCAAGCACAAAATTAAAAACTATACCCATAATAAGCACAAAAAACTTGCGCATTCCACTCTTATTTTCAAGTATCTCATCATCCTTTAAATCAGGATTAGTCGCCCTATCATTAGCAAGACTATTATACCCTCCTAATGGTAAAGCTCTTAAACTATACAAAGTCTCATCATTTTTTCTCTTAAAACTAAATACCTTAGGCCCCATACCAATTGCAAACTCATGAACATAAACACCTATCTTTTTAGCTGCTAAAAAATGTCCAAACTCATGAATAAAAACTATAACACTTAATATTAATATTAATATAAGTAAAGTTATTATAAAATTAAGTATTGACATAATAATACTCATAAATTAATCTACTGTCCTTTCTATTATAAAAATCTACTAACAAACCCAAATGCTAAAATAACAAACAAAATACTATCAAGCCTATCTAAAACACCACCATGTCCAGGCATAATATTTCCTATATCTTTAACACCAAAATGTCTCTTAATACTGCTTTCTACTAAATCTCCAACTTCCCCTATAAAACTTAAAAACATAATAGAAACAATAACAGCAAATAAATTACCACTAAAATCAAATATATTAACATACAAAATTGTTGAAACAAATGTAGATAAAACTAATCCTCCAAAAAATCCTTCCCAAGTTTTATTAGGACTAACTGTAGGACTCATTTTATGTTTACCTACAAGCTTACCAGTAACATACGCAAAAGTATCAGTTAAAATAGGTATCAAAATAAGTAACATAAAATAATTTAAACTAGTATTTCTAATACTAACAAGCTGATTAAAAGCAATACCTAAAAACAATATACCACCTAACAAAAATAACGAATCTTCAATATCATACTTCTTACTCTTATTAAAGAATATAGTAGGAATTAAAAGTAAAAACAATATAATAGTAAACCTTTGATAATCAGCAATATAAAACTCCCCAAAAACATCATAATTATTTATCATAATAATTAAAAATGATAAAACAGCTAAAACCTTAACAACATAAGGAATATTTTTCTTTTTAGATTTAATATTCAAAAGCTCCATAAAACCTAAAAGCCCTATAATAGATGCTCCTAAATAAAATGGAATTCCACCAACTATAATTATTGGTATACAAATAAGTAATGCAACTACTGCACTAATAACTCTAACTTTCATAAATCACTCACCTTTTCTATTATATATTGATTATAACACATTATTAGAACAAAATGAAAAAAAATTTAAAGAAAAAAGAAAAAAGCCAAAAGGCCTCTAAAGTTCAACTATCTCTATAGTCTCATCTTCTTCAGAAATATTAGGATTTATAAACTGATTAGGCTTAATATCTTTAACCTCAACAGGTGTCACTTTTTCTATCTTTTCTTCCACAATATCGTCCTTAACCATCTCTCCTACTATCTCTTCATACTTAACCCTATTAGCTTTAAAAGCAGGAACATTCATGTCCTTAGGTGCTTTATCAGACTTAAATACATTATCTATTTTAGGTGTATCATCCTCCACCGTATTTAACTTCTCAAAATCTTTCTCAGTAAGCATACTAACCATCTCAGGTGTAACATCATTCTTCTTCTCTTCCTCTAACTGCAAACTAGGAAGCTTAAAGAAATTCAAAATCGGCATAAATATAACAGGTAACAAAATAAGCCCAAAAGCAAAACCTTTACTAGTTCTAAAAACTATACTAATTCTATAAAGCATAATAAATATTGTAAACACATTGACAACAGGAAGTAAAAGCAAGATAAAATAAATCCTAGGCATCTTTACTATATCTAATAATATAAGTAAATTCCACATTGGTATAAACGCATCCCACATCCTCTTAGTAGTCTTCTTATACATATTAAACCCACAAAACATAATTAAAAACGAAAATATAAGAGTTATAACTGCAAACCAAGACCATATACGTAAAAATTTAAAAATGTAATAAATTACGCTCATAAAAAGCACTCCCTTTTACCCTATAATAAGTTTACAATATATACAAAAAATTATCAAGAAAAAATTAGTCATTTTACTCTTTTTTATCAACACTCAAAACTGACAAAAACGCTTCCTGTGGTATTTGAACACTTCCAACTTGCTTCATACGTTTCTTTCCCTCTTTTTGCTTTTCAAGAAGCTTTCTCTTTCTAGAAACATCTCCTCCATAACACTTAGCAAGCACATTCTTTTTAAGCGCAGACAAAGTCTCTCTTGCAATAACACGAGTACCTACACTAGCCTGAATAGGAACAGTAAACATTTGCCTTGGAATAATCTTTTTCAAATTCTCAACAATAACCTTACCACGATTATATGCATCATCCTTATGAACTATAATACTAAGCGCATCAACAATTTCGCCATTCAAAAGAATATCAAGTTTAACAAGCTTACTTTCTTTATAACCTATAAACTCATAATCAAAAGAAGCATAACCTTTAGTAAAACTCTTAAGCTTATCAAAAAAATCATAAACAATCTCACTAAGAGGAAGCTCATAAATAACATTAACACGTGTACTATCTACATAAATAACATTAATATAAACCCCTCTTTTATTTTGACATAACTGTGTAACAGCACCAACATAAGTATTAGGAACAAAAATACTAGTCTTAACATAAGGCTCCTTAATTAACTTAATCTTGCTTTGTGGTGGCATTTTTGCTGGACTATCAACATAAACAATTTCCCCATTAGTTAACAAAACTTCATAAATAACACTAGGAGAAGTAGCAATTAACTCAATATTAAACTCTCTTTCAATTCTCTCTTCAATAATGTCCATATGTAAAAGTCCTAAAAAACCACACCTAAACCCAAAACCTAAAGCATCACTCTTTTCAGGTTCACTAGTTAAAGATGCATCACTTAACTTTAATTTTGCAATTGCTTCTTTTAAAGCCTCATACTTACTCGAATCAATTGGAAATAACCCACTATAAACCATAGGCTTCATAGGCTTATAACCAGGTAACGCTTCTAAATCACTATGTTCACTTACTATAGTATCTCCAACCTTAACATCTTCTATACTCTTAATACTTGCAGTAATATAACCAACTTCTCCACTAACAAGCATATCTCTTGGACTATCTTTTGGGGTAGTCTTTCCTACACTTATAACTTCATAAACAGCTCCAGTTGCTTTCATTCTAATCTTATCTTTAATCTTAACACATCCATCAAAAATACGAACTAAAATAACAACACCCTTATAACTATCAAAATATGAATCAAAAATTAATGCTCTTAAATCGTCATAAGTACTAACAGGCGCTTCTATTCTATCAATAACCGCATCAAGTAACTCTCTAACACCCTCGCCAGTCTTACCACTACAAAACAAAACCTCTTCACTAGTAAAACCTAAATTATTAACAACCTCATCTCTAACTTTTTCTGGTAAAGCATTAGGTAAATCTATCTTATTTATAACTGGAATTACAGTTAAATCATTCTCCATAGCAAGATACAAATTAGCCAAAGTTTGTGCTTGTATACCTTGAGTTGCATCCACTACTAAAATAACACCCTCACAAGCAGCCAAACTTCTACTAACTTCATAACTAAAATCTACATGTCCTGGTGTATCTATTAAATGAAGAGTATAACCTTTATATTTAAGCTCAACAGCATTAAGTTTAATAGTAATACCTCTTTCTCTTTCTAATTCCATAGAATCCAGTAACTGTTCTTTCTTCTCTCTTTCACTAACATTCCCACATATATCTAAAATTCTATCAGCAAGTGTACTCTTACCATGATCAATATGCGCAATTATTGAAAAATTTCTAATCTTTTCCCTTTCCATACATATGCACCCACTTATATAACTTATAATTTAAAGCTCCTTATATTTTATCAAAAATATCTAAAAAAAGAAACTAATATTAAACTAGTTTCTCAGTTTTCTGCTGTTGCACAACTATCTTCGTCAGTAAATTCTTTTACAGTATATGGATTACTTGCAATACCACTACCCTCAAATTCTACACAGGATTTTAATGAGATTACTGGACGTACGACACCACTCTTATCGTCGACATAGTAGTTACCCAAACGACCTGCGTAGCTAGAACCGTACACATAGAACACACTCGCATCACTATTATCGTCGGAACGATATGGACTCATTGTCCACCAATATTTGCTACCAGTCACACTCACATCAGTTCCACTTCCACTTTTTGAATTTCTATAGTAATAAGCATTGCTATTATTTGTACCATATACACCACCTGCATATGATATTTCGTCAGCTGTCATTAGTCCTATCGGTTTTCCTTGAACACCTCCAACTACTTTTGAAAGTTCTCCATTTCCTCCTGATGCTGTGCTTACACTAAACATATCTTTCTTTCTCTCTGTATCACTTTCGGAATCCGTATGAAGCTCTCCTAAATATGTATTTCCACATTTAAATGATGGGTGGTATTGTGATGCACTTGTTGCTCCTCCATTACTTTTTGCATATGTTGTTAGTCTTTGTCCAGTTCCATAATACATTGCATTAGTTGAAGACCAATTATCATTACTTCTATCATTACAATATATTGCTGTCTTACTTATGTATTTATCATAACTTTGTAAGTTTGTTGCATACCACTTATCTAATTCTATCTTTATTGGACTATTTGTACTGTTTCCTCTTATTTCTGATAATGTATCTCCTGTACTATACATATAGCCAACATATGTTGGATGCTTATATTCTGAATTATATGCAAATTGTCCATTACTTCCAATTTTTCCACTATTCATTATATAAGCATCTGTTGCTGTTGTACTACTTCCTGCATATAATAACCTTATACTCTCGTCTTCATTCATTCTTATTATTCTCCAATATAGCTTATCTCCATTTGCATTTTCTCCAAATTGTACCCAGTTGTCTTCTGAATTACCAGCATAATAATATACTTTATTTCCTCCCTCTGTCCATTTGCCATCTTCATAATAATATTCTGTTCCTTTTACTATTGTACTAAAATCTTCTCTCTTTTTTGCACCATTAAATTTATCTTCAAAGAAAACAAGTGAACTACTTTTGTGTTTTCCAATCATTAAATTACCTTTTATTTTCTTTCCCATATCGTCACTTTGGTCTTCATTCTCTTTACTTACATATCTAAACTCTATCTTATATTCTTGTTTCTCTTTATCTTGTATTGCTATATTTGATAGTAACACTTTTGTTGTTGCTTCTTCACTTTTTGGAACTGGTACAAATTCATTCATACTAGAACCACTTCCACTCGTACATGTTATTTTATATTCTAAATAATCACTTACAAATGTATTTATTAAGTTTTCCATTAATATATCATACGGCAGACGATGTCCGCAACCTAACATAATAAAAAAATAAGCAAACCTCCTTGAAATAGTTTGCCAAAACAGT
>CANQQR010000035.1 GCA_947626035.1 uncultured Bacilli bacterium
ATTTTTCTAAAATAAAATGATGAAAATAAGTTTTTTTATTTTGATGAACTCAAGTTTTTTTATTCTGAAAATTTATACCAACAATAATATATATACTACATTTACTATTCTACTTATATTTTGCTTATTTACTTTAGTTTTATACTTTAAAAAAAAGAAAAGGATTTTACTTTTCCTTTTCAATTTTTACAATATATGTATTATTAAAGTCATCTTTATAGTTATATTCTTTTGATGTTAAATTATTTGTAAGTGTTGCTAAAAGTTCATTTTCTATTTCTTCTTTATATTCTTTTATTATGTCTTGATAAGCATCAGATGTTATTTCTAGTTTAATTCTATCTGATATATCTAGACCTATTTCTTTTCTTAGAAGTTGAAGATTTCTTATTAAATCTCTTACTATACCTTCGTTTTCTAGTTCTTTTGTTATTGTTACATCTAAAATTACATAGTTAATTGTATCACTTAAAGTATTGTAACCTTCTTTTGAATGTACTCTTATGTCTAGCATATTAGAATTTAAGGTATATTCTTCTCCATTTATTGTTATTATTTTTCCATCTATATCTTTTATGTCTTCAGATGTATAAGTTTTTAGTAGTTTTTCTAGTTCACTTATGTTTTTACCAAATATTTTACCTACTTCTTTATAATTAGGTTTTATTTCATATGTTAAGTAGTTAGACGAATCTGTTATATAAGAAACTTCTTTTACATTTAATTCTTCTTTTATTAAGTCTTCTAAGTCTTTTATTATTTCTTCATTTTTAGAATCTATTAATACTTTTGATAAAGGTTGTCTTATTTTGATATTTGCTTCTTCTCTTGCACCTCTACCTAAGCTTATTAGGTTTCTTACTAAGTCCATTTTTGTTTCAACTTCTACATTTATTAGTGATGGGTCATATTGAGGGAAATCTGATAAATGTACGCTTTCTTGGTTTGTTAAATTTTTATATATGTCTTCACTTATAAATGGACAAATAGGTGCAATTAATTTTGTTAATCCTAGTAAGACTTCATATGTTACTTTATATACAGCTAGTTTTGAGTCGTCTAACTCTCCTTTCCAGAATCTACGTCTATTTCTTCTTATGTACCAGTTTGACAATTCTTCACTTACAAATTCTGTTATAGCTTTTACTACTTTGTTTAAGTCATATTCGTCATAATCTTGTGTTACTTCTTTTACTAGTTTGTTGTATTTACTAAGAAGCCATTTATCTATCATTTCATAAGATGTTGCATTTATAAAGTCTTGTGTTTCTAAGTGATCAGCATTAGCATACATTGCAAAAAAGTTGTATGTGTTTTTTAGCGTATTAAAGAATTTACTTACTACTTCTTTTACACCCTCTTCATCAAATTTTATTGGTGTCCATACTGGTCCTACATAAGGCAAGTACCATCTTATTGCGTCACTTCCGTATTTGTTAATTAATGTGAAAGGTTCTACTGCATTTCCTTTACTTTTGTGCATTTTTTTACCATATTTGTCTAATAATAATTCGTTTACTAATACACTTTTGTATGGACTTTTACCAGTTAGAAATACACCTATTACTATTAAACTATAGAACCATCCTCTTGTTTGGTCTATTCCTTCTGCAATAAAGTCTGCTGGGTATTGAGTAGACCATAATTCCATGTTTTCAAATGGGTAATGATATTGTGCGAATGGCATTGAACCTGAATCAAACCAACAATCTATTACATCTGGTACTCTATTCATTGTTTTACCACATTTTGGACATTTTATATGAATATTATCTACATATGGTCTATGAAGTTCTATTGTTTCGTCAATGTTTTCTATGCTTTTTTCTATTAGTTCTTTTCTACTTCCTATCATGCACATGTTACCACATTCGCATCTCCATAAAGGAAGAGGTGTTCCCCAGTATCTACTTCTTGAAATAGGCCAGTCAGGTAAGTTTTCTAGCCAGTTACCAAATCTTTTTTCTCCTACAAACTCTGGGTACCATTTTACTTTTTTGTTTTCTTCTATTATTTTGTCTTTTAGTTTAGTTATTTCTAAATAGAATGATGGCTTACTATAGTATAGAAGTGGTGTGTTACATCTCCAACAATGTGGGTAGTTGTGTACCATTTTTTGTTTTTTAAATAGTTTATCATTTTCTTTTAAGTATTTTATTACTTCTATGTCAGCATCAAATACTTTCATTTTTTTCCAAGGACCTTCAGTGTAACATCCATCTTCTCCTACTGGATTTAGGTATGGTAAATCATATTTTTTTCCTACTTTATCATCATCAATTCCAAATGCAGGAGCAATGTGGACTATACCAGTACCATCTTCCATTGTTACATATGTGTCACATGTTACAAAGAATGCTTTTTTATCTACTTTTAGTTCTGGTATTAGTTGTTCATATTCAGCATATTCTAGTTCTTTACCTTTATAAGTTTCAATTACTTCATATTCACTACCTAAAACTGTATTTGCTAGTTTTTCTGCTAGTATAAAGTTATAGCCTTTACTATTTACTTTTACATATGTTTCGTCTGGATTTACACATAATGCTACGTTTGATAAAAGTGTCCATGGTGTTGTTGTCCATACTAAGAAATATGTATTTTCTTCATTTTTCTTTTTAAATGGAACAATTACTGTTTCTACAGTCACTTCTTTATACCCTTGTGCAACTTCATGAGACGCTAGTCCTGTTCCACATCTTGTACAATATGGTAATATTTTGTGTCCTTCATAGAATAAACCCTCGTCAAAGAATTTTTTTAGTATGTACCATTCTGTTTCTATGTAATTGTTATCATAAGTTATGTATCTATTTTTTAAGTCTATGAATTGGCCCATCTCATTTGTTAGTCTTTCAAATGCTTCTTCATTTTCCCAGACAGTCTTTCTACATTCATCATTAAATTCTTTTATTCCATATTTTTCTATATCGTTTTTATTTTGAAATCCTAATTTTTTTTCAACCTGTACTTCTACTGGCAAACCATGAGTGTCCCAACCTATTTTTCTTAGTACTTTGCTTCCTTTCATTGTATGGTATTTACATATTGAGTCTTTTATGAACTTTCCTACCATGTGATGTAGGCCTGGCATACCATTTGCTGTTGCTGGTCCATCATAAAATACAAAGTTTTCATTGTCTTTTCTGTTTTCTATTGTTAGATTTAGTATATCTTTTTCTTGCCATTCTTTTAATATTTCTAACTCTCTTTCATGAGCACTTTTTTTAGATAATTCTTTAAACATATTTTTTCCTTCTTTCTAGTCAAAAAAAAGTTATATCTAGGAGAAAAGTATACGGTACCATCCTATTTATAACTTTATCTTATTTAATTTAACGCATTTACTTTGCGTCTTTAGCTTATCACTAAAGAACATCCAGAGTGATCTATATATAACTATTTTTATTAACTTCCACCATATGTTAACTCTCTTTTAAAACTTCATTATATACCGTCTCTTTCACTTGTTTTGACTTTTTTAGTATAGCAAATTAATTTGTTTTTGTAAATATTATTCATTGTATTTATTCATTTGTTTCATTAGTTGATTTACTTGTTTTTGATTAGGGGTTCTTCCCATTCCTCTCATTAATGTTTTTATCATTTCTTCATTAATTGGTGGATTTTTCTTTAATTCTTTTTTTACAAATTTTCTTGCTAGTAAAAATCCTAATATTATACCTACTATTAAGCCAACTAGTACGTATAGTATGTCTATAAATATTTTCATTATGTTCCTCCTTGATTAATTATATTATATAATTTTTATTTTAAAATAACAACTAAAATATCTTTTTATTAATCATGGGGTTTTAAATATTGATTCTGCTTGTTACGTTTTTTAGGAAAAAATAGTCCATGTTTATGAAGTCACATAGGAATAAGTATGGTAGATTTTCTATTGTTTTAAAGAAACTTGGGTATAAGGTATTACTTTTTATTTTTATGTGGCTGTTGTTTACTATTAGTTTTGTTGTTTCGTTATTTAGAAAGTCATTAATCATATGTGTGTTATTAAATGTGGTGTATGTCATGTTTTCTATAAAGTTATCTTTTATTAGTTTGTTTATGTTCTTTTTAGGTATTATTTTACATACTTTATCAAACATTTTGAAGCCTAGGACTACATCGTCATTGTTTAGTAAGTATATACTTTCTAATAGTTTGTATAGATTTTCAGGTTTGTTTTTTGTTATTTCATAGATTTCTTTTTTTATTAAAAAAGCATAATATATTCTCATAATTATCACCAATTATAAGTATAATATGCTTATGTGTCATTTTATGTCGAATTAGGGGAAGATACACCATATTTTGGTGCTAAAGTTACATCTATCGTTTCTCCTTTTATTACGTTTCTTCCCGTTAGGTCTAAGTTAGTTACGTAACCATAGCCTGTTATGTTAAAGTTTATTCCTAGTAGTTTTCCATATTCTATTAAGTCGTTTCTAGACCAGTTTGTTAAGTTTGTGTATGCTAGGTTTGTGCTGTTTGTTAATAGGAATAGTTTGTCATTAGGGTTTAGTTTTGAACCGTCACTTGGGTATTGTTTTATTATTTTGTTTCCGTCTCCTATTGTTATTACGTTTATGTTTTTGTCTTTTAGTAATTCATTTGTTTTTTGCGTGTCTTTGTTTATGTATGAATCTACAGTAACTGGTTCATAGGTTTGTTTTACTTCATTATTTACTATTCCTAAGTATGTGCTTACGTCTTCTATTAGTACTTTTACTGCATCGCTTATTAAATTTTGGTCTGATAATTTACTTACTGCTGCATATACAATTATTTGTGGGTCTTCATATGGAAATAAGCCTTCAAAACTTCTTACGTAGTCAGTGTAACCTGTTAAGTACCCTCCATCTGGAGAAGCTATTTGTGCTGTTCCTGTTTTTCCCATAGTTGTTACTATGTCTGTTTTATATGCTGTTCCAGAAGCCATTATTTCGTCAGAATTTACTACCCCATAGAGCATTTTTTGTATTTTTTTAATTGTTTCAGAAGATGCAACACGCCTTACTTCTGTTCTTTTGTTTTCTAATTCAACTTCGCCAGTTTCAGGGTCTACTATTTTCTTTATTATGTATGGCTTTAGTATTATTCCGTCATTTGATATCGCTGTTAAGGCTTGTATCATTTGTACTGGTGTTACTGTCATACCTTGTCCAAAGGAAGCGTTTGCTACTTCTATATCGTATTTAAAGTTTAATTCTCCGTCTTGTTCGTTAGGTAGTCCTATTCCTACTTTTTTTCCGTAACCTAGTTTAGTATAGAAATCTTTTAGTTTGTTTTTTCCTAGTCTTTGAGATAAAAGTGTTGCGGCTACGTTTGAGCTTCCATAGAAACCTTGGTCGAATGTTATTTTACCCCAACCCCAGACGTTCCAGTCTCTTATTGTATATTCGCCTATATTTATGTAGCCAGAGTCATATAGTTCGTCTCCGTTATATAGGTTGTTTTCTATTGCAGCCATGAATGAAAATGTTTTCATTGTTGAACCAGGTTCATATGTGTAAGATACAAATGGGTCATAGTAGTTTGTTATTTCTTTTGTATTTGGGTCAAAACTTGGGTTTGATGCTACACCTAGTATTTCTCCTGTTTTAGCGTTTGCAACTGTTATTGTTGCCCATTCTAAGTAACTTGCTGTTTCTAGTTTTTTTATTGCTTGTTCTGTAAACATTTGAATGTTTGTGTCTATTGTTAGGTATATATCTTTACCATTTGTTGCTGGTTTTACGTTTTCTTTTGTATTTGCTATTTTATAACCATATATGTCACTTTGATATTCACGACTTCCATTTTTTCCTGTTAGTTCTTTATTGTATGCTAGTTCTAAACCCATTTCTCCTTTTATTTCGCCGTCTTCTTCGTCTGTTTTAGCGTAGCCTAGTGTGTAACTTAAGAAGTTCCCATTTGGGTAATATCTTTTTACACTTTTACTAAACCCTATTCCTGGTAGATTTAAGTTTTCTATTGTTTCTTTTAGAAGTTCTGTTATACCTCTTCCACCTGGACCTAGTTCTACTTGATATACGTCTTTAGTGTTTAATAATTCTAATATTCTTTCTTCACTCATGTTTATTAATGGGGCTAGTTCTTTTGCTGTTTTTCCTTTATCTACTACATGTTGTGGGTTTTTAGGGTCTGTTGTCCATTTATCTGATAGTACTGCATAGACAGTGTAACTATTTACGTTTATTGCTAAAACATTATTTAGTGAGTCATATATTGTTCCTCTTTCTGCCACGATGGTTTCTTTTACAGTATTTCTATTACTTGCAAACTCTGTTAAATCTATTCCATCTACTTTAGGACTTAATGCAACATAAAAAAGTTTTACGATTATTGCCGCAAATAAAAAAACAACAACTAATATAAAAATACGACTAACTTTTACAGTTCTTGCTTTTTTCAAGTAATCACTTCCTATTCATTTTCTTCTATTACCCTTATATTGTTATTATTATACTCTAATCCGTAATTTGTTGCAACTGCTTCTACATTATCAAATGATGCAAGTTCATTTATTTTCATTTCTAAACTTTGATTTAAGTTTTCTTGTTTTGCTATTTTTTGTTTCATGCTTTCAACTTCTATGTTAGTTTTTGATAAAAGTGCCATGGAAAAAGAACGGCCTAATACATTTCCTACAATTAGTAAGCCTATTAATAAACGCAAGATTATTTCTCCTTTTAGTAATCTTTTTTTCTTTTTCATAAACAACTCTCCTTTTTATATTTTTTCTATTATTCTAAGTTTTGCACTTCTACTTCTATTATTTATATTTATTTCATTTTCACTTGGAATTATTGGTTTTTTTGTTATATTTATTGCTTTTTGTTTTAATTCTTCTGGTACTACTGGAAGTTTTTTTGCTAGCGTACTTTCAGTTGTTAGTTCTTTGAATATTGTTTTTACTATTCTGTCTTCTAAAGAATGGAATGATATTACACATAGTCTTCCACCAGGTTTTAGTAAGTCAAATGCGTCTTTTAGTGCTAGTTCTAGTACTTTTAATTCGTCATTTACTTCTATTCTTATGGCTTGGAATGTTTTTCTACATGGATTTGCTTTATTTCTGTAGCTTTCTTTTACATTTTGTTTTATTACTTCTGCAAGTTCTAGTGTAGTTTTTATTGGTCTATTTTTTTCTATACCTTTTGCTATTGATTTTGCATTTTTTTCTTCTCCATAAGTATATAGTATGTTTGTTAAGTCTTGTAAGCTATAGTTATTTACTACGTCATATGCAGTTAGTTTGTTTCTTTTGTCCATCCTCATGTCTAATGGTCCATCTTTATGGAAACTAAAGCCACGGGATGCATCGTCTAGTTCTGGGCTACTTACACCTAGGTCAAACAATATTCCATCAACCGGTTCTTTTATAAATTCTTTCATATTTTTAAAATTGGTATGAAAAATTTTATAATTTGTGCTAATTTTAGATAAAAGTTCATCACTTTTTTTTACTGCTGTCTCATCTTGATCAAAGGCGAATAAAAACCCCTCAGTTTCTAATCTCTTTAATATTTCTTTAGAGTGTCCAGCATAGCCTAAAGTTGCGTCTATGTATTTTCCGTTCTTTTTTATGTTTAATCCATTTATGCTTTCTTCTAAGAGTACACTCTTATGCATCAAAACCACCTATTTCAAATAAATTTTCTGCTATTTCACTGAAGTTTTTTTCGTTTTCAGTTAAGAATTTATTAAATGTTTCCTCGCTCCATATTTCTAATCGTTCATTTACGCCGATTATTACACAGTCTTTTTTTAAACCGGCGTAATGAACTAATGGTGAGGTAATATTAATTCGACCTTGTTTGTCGAATTCACAGACAGTAGCACCGCTCAAGAAAAATCTTAAAAAATCTCTAGCGTCTTTTTTAGTGAAAGGCAAGGAACTTAATTTGCTTACTATTTTTTCCCATTCAGGTTTTGAATATAAAAACAAGCATTTATCTAGTCCTCTTGTAATTATAAATTCTTTACCTATTTCATTTCTGTATTTAGCGGGAATTATAAGTCTTCCTTTATCGTCAATACTATGATGATATTCGCCAATTAACATTTATAAATCCCCCACTTTCTTCCACATCATTCCACTATCTACCATTATTGTACTCTAGTAATGATATTTTGTAAAGAGTAATTTGTGATTTAATCTTGTTTTTGACAGAAAAAAATATAGTCCTATGAACTATATTCTTCGCTTATTATTTCATAACCTTTTTTGTAGATTTCAATTAATTCTTCTTCGTTTTTTTCTTCTCCTGATATGTAGTGACTGTATAAAATTTTACCATTTTTTATAAATAATACTAATGGGGTGTAAATTTTTCTTTCTTTTGTGTCTATTATTTCTCCTTTATCTGTTTTTAGTAAGTATTTATCACTATAGGCACCTAGTTTATCTATTAGTAGTTTATAAAATGTTGTGCTTTCTTGTTTTTTCTCTATTTGATTTTGTTCATTTAATTCCAGTATTAGTTCTTCATTTTTTACATTGTATACATATAGTTTTTCTTTATTATTTAAAGAATGAAGAATGTTTATTAGTTTGTTTATATTTTCTCTACTATTTATAAATAAAACTGCTCCTGTTTTTTCGTTTAATATTTTTAGTAGTTCGTTATTTTCAACATTTGTAAAAACTGTATTTTCGTTATAACTAATTAATTCTATATTTTCTTTATCTATTTGTGAGTCTAAATATGTTAGCATAAATAAAAGAAGCCCAGTTAATATGCACAGGCTTCCTTTTATTAATTTATTTTGTTTTTTCTTTTTTGTCTTACGCATTTTCTATTTGACTTCTTACTTCATCAGCGAAATTTTCGCTTCTTTTTTCCATACCTTCGCCTACTTCAAAGCGAGTCATTTTTAATACATCAGTATTGTTTTTATCTAGGTATGCTTTTACTGTTAAATCACTATCTTTTACAAATGTTTGCTCGGTTAAGCATATTTCTGCATAAAACTTATCTAATCTTCCTGTGATAATTTTGTCTACAAATTCTTCTTTTTTACCCTCTTCTAGTGCTTGTTCTTTTAGAACGCTTTTTTCATGTTCTACTTCACTAGCTGGAACGTCCTCTCTTTTTATGTAGCTTGGACGCATTGCAGCTGATTGCATTGCAACATCTTTTGCTATTTCAGCATTGTCTCCTTTTAGTACTACTAAAGAAGCGATACGGCCACCCATATGGATGTATGAACCAAATATTTCGTCACTATTTTTAGTAACTACTTCTATTCTTCTTAGAGATAATTTTTCTCCAATTGTTGCTGTTTCGTTTACTATTAAATCGTTTATAGTAAATTCTCCAGTACTAAGGTTTAATGCTTCATCTAGTGTTTGTACGTCACTTTTTAATATAGTATTACCAATTTTATCTACCATATCAATGAATTCTTTGTTTTTTGCTACAAAGTCAGTTTCTGAGTTAACTTCTACTACTACTGCTTTGTTTCCATCTATATATATATTTGCAAGTCCTTCTGCTGCAATTCTATCAGCCTTTTTAGCTGCTTTACTTATACCTTTTTCTCTTAAATAATCTATTGCTTTATCTATGTCTCCATTTGTTTCTGTTAATGCTTTTTTACAGTCAAGCATTCCAGCACCTGTCATATCACGTAGTGCTTTTACTTCACTTGCTTTTATTTCCATAACTAATCCCTCCTCTTATTTTAATGAACTTATTAATTCTTCTTTTTTCATAGCACTGTAGCCTTTTATACCTTTTTCTTTGGCTAATGCTTTTAATTCTGCTAATTTCATGTCTTCTAGATTTGTTTCTTCTTTTGCATTTTCTATAGTAGGTTCAGTTACTTCTTTTTCTTCTACTTCTTTCTCTATTACTTTAATTTCTTCTTTTTTAGGTTTATCAGTCTTTTTAGGTTTTGCAAATTCTTCTTCTGTTATGTAGTCTTCTAGTGGTAGTCCATTTGCTTCACATACTGCATTTGCTAGTACACCAAGTACTACTTTTACAGCACGAACTGCGTCGTCGTTTCCTGGAATACAATAGTCTACATCGTCTGGATCACTGTTTGTGTCAACAATACCAAATACTGAAATTCCAAGACGTCTTGCTTCACGTATAGCATTTATTTCAATACGTGGGTCAGTTATTATTAATGCTTGTGGTAATTTAGTCATTTCTCTTATACCACATAAGATTTTGTTTAGTTTGTCATATTCTTTGTTTAGTTTTGCTACTTCTTTTTTAGGAAGTAATTCAAACTTTCCGTCTTCTTTCATTTTTTCAATTTCAGAAAGTCTATTTATTCTTTCTCTTATTGTTTTAAAGTTAGTAAGAGTTCCTCCTAACCAACGCTCGGTCACATAGTAACCTCCACATCTTGTTGCTTCTTCAATGCTAGCTTCTTGTGCTTGTTTTTTTGTTCCTACGAATAATGCTTTACCGCCATTCTCACAGGCTTTAAATAATGCGGCATATGCTTCTTCTAGTTTTTCAACTGTTTTATCAAGATCAATAATATAAATATCGTCTCTTGAAGTGTAGATGTACTCTTTCATTTTAGGGTTCCATCTTTTTGTTTGATGTCCAAAATGAACACCAGCTTCTAATAAATAATTTTTTGACACTACTGCCATAATATCACTTTCCTTTCGTTATTTCTTCCTTTTGATTCAAAGTCAACACATCTATATTTATATAGACACTAGTGGTAACAATTCTCAAAAGTGTTTATTTTTAAAGCCAATTAGTATTTTATCATATTATTTTTTGTTTAGCAAATGTTAATTTTGGCGTATTAAATAAAATACAAACGTCTTATTTATATATATTCAAAGAATTTGTTTATAGGAATTTTTAATACTTCACTTATTTTGTAAAGGTTATATATGCTAATACCTTGATTAACTTTAGTACTTTCCATGCTTCCTATTAAAGAAACACTTACACCTATTCTTTTAGCTAAGTCACTTTGTGTCATAGAATTTTCATTAGCATTATATAAAAGCCTATATTTCTTTATATTTTTACCGACTATATTATTTAGTATTTTTTCTGTTTTCATTTTTTTAACCCTCTTATTATTTATAAAGTTAATGGGCCAGACTGAACTCACTACTTTTCAATTTTAAAGTCCGGCCCATTTGTTTTATATTAATTTTCTACTAATGCACATGAATCCGAATTACTAAGTTCTACTACTTCATATGGGTCACTTGCAGTTCCATCTCCTGTTAATTCTACACAGGATTTTAGGGAAATGACGGGACGGACGACGCGACTCGAATAGCCGGCGTAGCCGTCGTCCAAACGACCAGCGTACTCAGAACCGTACACGTTGAACACGAGTGCGTAGCCATTGTCGGTGGCGTAAGATGGACTCATCGTCCACCAGTACTCGTCACCGGTTGAACTACCACCACTTGAATTTCTATAGTAGTAAGCATCTCCATTATTTGAACTATATACGCCACCTGCATATGATACCTCGTCTGCAGTCATCAAACCTATTGGCTTTGTTAAAGTTCCATTACCACCAGAAGCCTGACTTACACTAAACATATCTTTCTTTCTCTCAGTATCTGAAGAATCTGAATGTAGTGTTCCACTATATGTATTTCCGCATTTGAATGATGGGTGCCATCGCGAAGAGCTCGTTGCTCCTCCATTATTTTTTGCATCAGTTGTTAGTCTTTGTGCTGCTCCATAATACATTGTACTACTTGCAGACCAGTTATCATTACTTCTATCATTACAATATATTGCAGTCTTACTTATATACTTATCATAAGTTTGCAAATTACTTGTATACCAACTATCTAAAGTACTCTTTATTGGACTACTTGTTCCATTTTCTCTTATTGCAGATAGTGTACTTCCTGTACTATACATGTAACCTACATATGTAGTATTATTATATTCTGTATTATATGCCATTGTACTTATATAAGCATCTTCAGCTGTTGGGCTACTTCCTGCATATAAAAGCCTTAATCCTCCGTCTTCATTTGTACGAATTATTCTCCAGTAAAATCCTCCAAAATGTACCCAGTTATCTTGAGCATTTCCCGCATAATAATATACTTTATTTCCACCTTCAGTCCATTTACCATCTTCATAATATACGTTTCCAGTGGCTACTATACTATTAAAACTACTTCTTTTTTCTGCGTTTGCATACTTAGTTGTTCCTAAATCTTTTGCTTCGATTGGACATTCTTTTATTACTTTGTATGGATCATCTGCTGTTCCACTTCCTTGCATTGTTACACAACCTTGGAGAGAAATTACTGGACGCACGACAGCACCATCCGTAGCGTAGACAGTCGCAGCCTTAAAGTAGCCAGCGTTATCCAAGCCATGCACGCTGAACACAACCGCAATATTGGCGGCGCTGGCGTAAGCTGGACTCATTGTCCACCACCAATTCGTACCAGTTGCACTTCCTCCAGTAGAATTTCTATAGTAGTAGGCACTTTCGTTGTTAGTTTGAAAGAAGCCTCCTGCGAACATTACTTCGTCTACAGTCATCAAACCTATTGGCTTTGTTAACTTTCCGTTTCCTCCTGATGCTGTGCTTACACTAAACATATCTTTCTTTCTCTCTGCGTCAGGTGAGTCAAAATTTGCTTTTCCATCTCCATCTACACCACACTTAAATGATGGGTGATTCTTTGTATTATCTGATTTATTTGCATAAAATTTTGTCCAACCATTATAATACATTTCTCCACTTGATTTCCACTCTGATGATTTTTCTCCATATGTACTTCTATCATTACAATATATCGCAGTTTTACTTATATATTTATCATAATTAGTTTCTAAATTATTTGTATACCATGTTTCTAATTGTGTCTTTATTGGACTAGGTGTTCCATTTCCTCTTATTGCAGACAAACTACTTCCTGTACTATACATATAACCTACATATGCTGTGTTATTATAGTAGTTTGCATTATATGCAAATCGACCATCGCTTCCAATACTTCCACTATTCATTATATACGCCGTTTCACTTTCTGGACTTTCTCCTGCATACAATAATCTTAATCCTCCATCTTCGTCTGACCTTATGATTCTCCAATACTTTTCTGCAAAATATACCCAGTTGTCTTCTACGTTTCCTGCAAAATAGTATACTGGTTTGCTTCCCTCGGTATAGTTTCCATCTTCCATGTATACACTACCTTCTGTTACTATGGTAGTGAAATCACTTCTTTTCTTACTTAGTTCTTCGCTTGTGTATTTTGTTGTAAATAAATCTTGGGCTAGGAATGGTTTTACTGAATTTGCTTTTATAGTACAGTCTGTATCTGTTGTTATATTACTTATTGTTACTGTTGTTCCATCGGCTTCTAGTGTTCCTACTGCTTGATTATCACATGTTACTTTTCCTAGTTTGTAGTCTTCATTTGCTGTTACTGTGAATGTTGTACTTCCCTTTCTTCCTACTTTTTTGCTTACTGGGACTATTCTTGCACCGGCTATTGGATTTGCTGTTAATGTTACTGTAAACCCAGGTTTAAAGTCTACTGTACAAGTGGAAGGTCCTTCTCCTTCTGTTTTTAGTTCTTCATTTACCCACGAACCTGTTACACCATTTGTACATTTCACACTACTAAATATATATTCTTCTTCTGATGGTAATGTTGGTGTTGATTCCCCATTTATTGTGTATTTTACTAGTATTACTTTTCCTTTACTATATATTCTATATGGGTCTTCTTTTGTTCCACTTCCTGTTACATTTAAATCATTATATAAATATATACT
>CANQQR010000036.1 GCA_947626035.1 uncultured Bacilli bacterium
TGGCAAACTATTTCAAGGAGGTTTGCTTATTTTTTTATTATGTTAGGTTGCGGACATCGTCTGCCGTATGCTATAATATATATGTAATTAAAAATGAGGAGTCAATCATAAGATTGGCTTTTTTAATCCTTTTCCAAATACACATAAGACTGAGGAAAATAATAAATACCATAATCACTTAATTCCTTAGGTTCTTTATATAAACTAACCCTACCTAACTTATAAGCATAAGCTATACTTGTATCTTTAAAATACTCAAAAAACGAATCCATAGTAGTTCCAGAATAATCCTTAGTGCTATTCCATACCTCCATAGGACTACCCTTAATAACATCCAAAACCTGAGCCTCTCCAATAACTTTCTTAACAGGAAGAGTACTATAAATAACTATTCTTTTAACATTCTTACCCACACGCTTCCTATACTCATACCTTTTTTCCCCACTCATAATTTTAAAAGCAGTTCTACTCTTTATAGCCAACAAAATAACTGACATAAAACCTCCAAAAAGGCCAATCACAAGATTGACCTATTTCTTTAACCAAACTTCATAATTCTTATTTCTAACATTAATATTTAATTTAATTTGACTAGCATCCTTAACTACACTAGGTACTTCCAAATAAACATTTGAAGTATTAAAATCCAAAGCCTTAACACTACTATTAACATTATAAGTAGTATTATTAGAAACATAACTAACCCCGCCAAACAAAGATATAAAATTACTACTACTAGTTAAAAACTTATTAATATACAAACCATCTTGTAAAACAAGTTCCATATTAAGCTTCAAAATAGTCCTATCATTCACACCCAAAGTATCTGGCTTAATAATTTTTTTACCACTATAACACTTGTCCAAACAATACTCATAAAGTTCTACAAAACTATTGCCAAACTCATAAGAATTAACAACAACCTCACTCTTACCAAGTGTAGAATCCTCTAAACTAATTGCTTCGCCTACAGAATAAGACTCACTCTTATCTTCTTTCCTATAATCAAGCAAATCAAGTAAAACATCCTTATACTTAGCAGACAACTCTCCATTAATAATAGATACATTATCAACCATTCTAAAAATTGCTCTTCTATACTTTATATCTTTAGGAACCTCATAAATAAGCAAATAATCATACTCTTCTCCAGAATATAAAGTATTATTCTTATACCATCCCTCTCCTAAATCCTTAAAATATTCATTTCTAGTAAACACAGGGTAAAAAGCCTCATCATCAAGCATAAGTCTTAAATCCTCAGTAGTCAAATTCACTCTTCTATTATTATTGTTTTTCATATTAACCTTAATAACAACAAACTGACTATCATCTTTAATAACCTTACCATTTAAATCAACATCACTTATATAAGAATTAACAACCTTAAAAACTACACCATTAACAGTAAAAAACTCACTCTCATCAAACTTATTATTATGTAAAGTAAAATTCATATAAATTGCAAAAGCCAAAACAAGCACTACTGTTCCACATATAGTTCCAAAAAAGAATTTATTTTCAAGAGCATAATACTTTATCTCCCTACAAATACGTCTAAATCTTCTCTTATACTTATAAGCATTTTGCCCAAAAGTAACCTCAATCTCCTCTTGATCCTCTTCTGCAATATCTAAATCAGCTAAATCTTTCTTAAAATCAAACTTCTTAATATCAAAACCAATCGCACGTATAACTGCAATAACTAAAAACACATACTGTGGAACATAAACAATAATCATTACATCTCTAAGTGCTCTTACCGTTCTAACATCCATAGTCATATTAAAAATTGAATTAAAAATATCAAAATAAACTAAAAATGCTATAAAAACAACAAAATAAAATATACACAAACTAACATAATAAAGTCTACTCTTCTTTTTCCACTTCATCAAAAGATAAACAAACGACGAAACTACTATAACCCCAATAACAGCCAAAAACATATACAAGTTTACATAACCACCAGATAAAGTAGAAGAAACTGTATAATAACCGTTCTTAACATAATTATTAAAGAATGCAAAAACATAATTAGTCCTATACAAAACAAAAAGAAGTAAAACCGACAAAATAACATGTATAATTCTAAAATGCTTTATCAAAAAAGCATAAGGCTTCTTAATAATCACTATAACCAACCCTACTTTCTCTTATTATTATATAAAAAAAAAGAATAAATTACAATAATCTATTCTTTACTCTCTATAAAAAATCATTTGTCCAGGAAGTAAATAAATCCCTTTATTTTGTTTAACCAACTCACAATCACTAACACCAAACACATTACTAACACTCTTCAAAGTATCATCATCCTTAGTAACATAATACTGTACACCCTTTTTAGGAATAATCAAAGTTTGCTTAGGATAAATATACTCATCTTCCTTTATACCATTAAGCAAAGCCACTAACTTAGGATTAACATTAAAACTCTTTCCTATACTATACAAAGTATCGCCACTATTAACCTCATAATAAGTATAATACTCTGTATCTAAAACTTTTCTAAAATCTTCCATAATCTATTCACCTAATTTATTATATGTAACTTTACTAAAAATGCTATCTATTATAAACATAAATTAAATCATTACTATTAAAATTAAACTCAAAATTATGCACTATCAAACTAACACTATCATAATCTTTTCTATATAAATTATCTTCATACAGAAAATAAATATTTTCATTAAACGAATCAATATACCTAACATCTTGATAACTAAAATACTTAATAAAATCATTATCTAAATAACTATAAACATTCCCCTTAACCTCAATATCTTTAACAGGTAAATCAAAATAAGTAAGATTATTCTTAGTATAATCAGTTAACTTTACATCCCTTTTCTTTCCATCCTTAATACCAATATAACCTTTAGCCTTACTACCTACCACAAGAACTCTCTTCTTCTTATAATTTACTTCATATAACACATTATCTTTACTATCAAAAATGTAAACAGAATTCTTAAAATTGCCAACTATTTTACTAGTATAACTAATAGAAAAATCACTCTTAATCTTAAAATACTCCCCACTAGTCATATCTAAAACAATAAAATCACTAAACAAATACTCATCATCATAACTAGGAAAAATAAGCTTATCATTAACCTGAAACATCATATCATTAGAATACCTATCTTTATTAAAAATATTAATACTCTCCCTATTCTTACCATTCAAAAAATAAAACCCATCATACTTCCAAATATAAACAAACTCATTATCTCTTAAATTCTCATTAAAATGAAAATCATCATTAAACTCATCACTTACCTGAATAGAACCAACATAATCATGCTCTTTTACACCATCCACACTACAAATTGTATAACTTGAATACCCTTTAATCACAGGTGTAACACAAACCTTACTATCTTCTTCCTTAACCTTAACACTACTTACTCTTTTCTTAAAAAACTTTCTATTTTCATAAATCTTATACTTATAATCCTCTCCCTTATAAGTAATAACAAAAAACATACTGCCATCCTTTGCCACTTCTCTTACCTTAAACTTATCTACTTTATAAGTAATATCATAAGAAGAAACAAAAAACTTAGCCAAAACAATAATAAATAATATAACCAAAAAATAAAATACTCTCTTCATACACTCTCCGAAACTTCTACATAATAAAATTTTTCTCTAAATCAAGTATAGCATTACATCGATTTAATACACAAGTGTTTTTAAATACTTCACATAAAAAAGAACAAGCTAATAAAACATTAACTCATCCTATAACATTATTATCTTTCAAAAATTGAACTAATACATCTTCTTCCTTACTACCAGACAAATAATCAACTACTTCTCTGTCATAAGTAATAAAAGTATAAGGTGTACCTTTATAATCAGTCAAATCATAAGTATGTGTAAAAGTATTTTTATCACTAAAACTCAAAGTATCTATATCTACCCAATTCAAATTAAAATCATACTCGTCATGAACTTTCTCCATAACAGGCTTATACTTTAAACAATACTTACATGTCGTTTGCGCTACTACATTAACAATATACTCTTTATTCTTAGTAGCATCTACCCATTCTTTCATCTCTTTAGATTAATCACTAAATAACATAGTTAAAACAGTAAACACCACTAAAACAGTAGCAACTACAATAAAAACCCAATGCTTAGCGAAAAACTTTTTCATCTACTCAATAACACCTAACTTAGTTAAATTCTCAATCAAACTATCACGGCTTTGTCTTCCTTCAAAAGAACCAACAAATTCGCCTTTATTAGTAACGAAAATATATGGGTAACCACTAAATCCATTTTCCTCTAAATTATAAGCATTAATAATATATTGTTCTTCATCACTTAAAGTTTGTGCTTGACTAGAAGTTCCACTACTACTTTCATGCCAATAATAATCAAATCCATATTCCTTTTGAACCTCTTCCATTACAGGTTTAGTCTCTTGACAATTAGGACACCAATCAGCTGCAACTACAGTAACAAAAAGTCCTTTCTCCTTAGTAGCTTCATGCCAATTATCAAAAGTAACTTGCTCATAATCTCCACCACTATTCTTATCAAACAACAAAGTTAAAATCACAAATAATATCAAAGCAACTATTACAGTAATTAAAACCATGTACTTACTCAAAAATTTTTTCATTATACTTCACGCTCCTATAAAACTATTTTATAATAAAAACTTACAAAAAACAACAATTATCTACGTTTTAATGTTTTCTTCTCCACAAAACTAATAACCAACAAAGATAAATAAATAATAGGCTTAATAACCTTACTCACAACAAATATCTTTTTATTAAAAAGGTATGAACTATCACTATACCCAAATATACTAGGAACTACTAAAACAATAACAAAACTAGAAACCATCCCTAATACAAAAGCAAATATATTCTTACTCACTCTAATACTAACATTCTTTTCTAAATAATTAAAACAATCACTAATAAGCAAAAACATAATAAAAAAATTAAAAAACAAATAAAAAACCCCTAAATAATTTGAATCTAATTTTAAATATACAAATACTTCATAAAAAGTTAGAACTACAAAAATTACCGTTAACAAATAATACATGTACTTTATAACTCTCGTCATTCTATTACCTTATCCTCCTTAACATTAAACATTATACAATCATTGCTAAAAAAAATAAAGAACTTTCAAAAGTATAAAAAACAAAAACAAGTAAATACTATAAACAGGTGATTTTATGAATGAAAATAAAGAACTATTACTCTTTATCTATGACAATACAAAAATGGGTGTAAATAGTACTAAAAAATTACTCTCTTTAATAAAAGAAAAAGACAACAAAATTAAATTTTTACTAGAAGAAGAACTACAAAAATATGAAGCACTACATAAAGAATGTAAAAACATAATGAAAAAAGAAAAAATAACAAGTAGCCATAGCACAGTATTAAAAGACCTAACCGCAAATACTGCAATGAGTATAGAAGTAACAAAAGATAACTCAGACTCAAAAATTGCAAGCATACTATCTCGTGGTTTCAACATGGGAAACATAAACATAGAAGCAAAAATAAAAGACTACAAAAACGAAGTAGACAAAAAAGTACTAAAACTAGCAGAAAACTTACTTGAATTTGGAGAAAAACAAATAGAACTCTTAAAAAATTACTTATAGAGTTCTTTTTTTCATCACACACCAATCTTTTTACCCATCTTTTTAAGCACTATCTTTCTTAATATATCAAAAGGAATAACACTAAAAGCCACAACAAGCATAACATCAAATTCCAAAAAAGACAAACCAGTAGTCCTAAAAATACTACCACCAAAATAAATAAGCAAAACCTGTACAACCATAACAAACAAAATAATAACCAAAAAAACTTTATTCTTAAACAAATTAGCAAACACATTGAGCCTATAAGTTCTAGCATTAAAACTATTAAAAATAGTAATAAAAATAAAAAGTCCAAAAAATGCAGTCATCAAATACTTATCCTCTTCTCCAATCCTATAAAATCCCCTAATAAAATCACTCTTCAAAAAAAACATACAAACTAAACTCATATAAATCCCAGTAACAAGTATCTCATTCTTCATATAAGAATTCATTATCTTCTCATTTCTTTTTTTAGGTTCTTCACTCATATACTCTAAAAGTGGAGGCTCAAAAGAATAAGCAACACCCGCTAAAGTGTCCATAACCATATTAATCCAAAGCATTTGTATAACCGTAACCGGTGCAATAATTCCAAAAAAAGGGCCAATAATAGACAAAGAAACAGCAGTAATATTAACAGTTAACTGAAAAATAATAAACTTTCTAATACTCTTAAAAATAGTCCTACCAAACAAAATAGTCTTAGCAATACTTAAAAAATTATCATCAAGTATTATAATATCACTAACTTCCTTAGTAACCTCAGTCCCACTTCCCATAGCAAACCCTACATCCGCTTTCCTTAAAGCAGGCGCATCATTTACCCCATCTCCTGTCATACCAACAACTAACCCTAACTCTTGACTTAACAAAACAAGCCTCTTTTTATCTTCTGGTAAACTTCTAGCAACAACCCTTAACCTAGGCAAAATTTCCTTAACCTCTATATCACTCATACTATTTAACTCTTGACTACTAATAACTATATCTTTTTCATTACTAATAAGCCCAGCTTCACGCGCAATAACTGTAGCAGTAAGTAAATTATCTCCAGTAATCATAACTGTCTGTATACCTGCATTCTTAACAAGCTCTATTCCCTTAATAGCTTCTTTCCTTATCTCATCCTTAATTAAAACAAGCCCTAAAAAACACGCATCCTTTAACTCTTCACTTAAACTAGTAGCAAGCCCTAAAACCCTATACCCCATACCAGTATATTTTTCTGCTCTTTTAACTATCTCACTACTATTAAAATTATAACTAACTGACCCGTCCTCTAAATAATAACTACTAGACCCACTTATAATCTTTTCAAATGCTCCCTTAAAAAAAGACAAACCTCCCTCATAATTTAACCTAACACTAGAAAACTTAAAACGACTATCAAACCCTTGCTTTCTAATAACCCTATACTTACCCTTAGAAGCATCCTTAACAAACTTAATAATCGCACGGTCCGTAACATTCCCACCTAACACCTCGCCATTACTTAACTCTGCTTCATTATTATAAACTAAAGAAATATTAACAAGCTCATAAAACTTACCACTCATACTATCTAAACTCTTATAACTAACCCCATTATAACTAACAATCTCACTCACACTAAGCTTTCCCTTAGTAATAGTACCAGTTTTATCACTAAACAAAATATTTAAACTACCACTAGACTCAATCCCAACTAACTTTCTAACTAACACATTATTTTTAACTAACCTCTTCATATTAGAAGAAAGAACCAAAGTAATCATCATAGGAAGCCCCTCAGGAACAGCAACAACAATAATCGTAACACCCAAAGTAAGAGCATAAAGTAAATGTGGAACCATAACACTCTTATCTCTTAACATACCTAAAACCTTACTCATATCAAAATTATTAGAAATAAACAAAACATTAAACAAATATGAAACAATAACCAAAACAGCCGCAATATAACCAATCTTACTAATAAAAGATGCTAAATCCTTAAGCCTATTCTTTAAAGGACTCTCTGGAACAGCCTCCTGTATATCTTTAGCAATATGACCATAAAAAGTATTATCTCCAACAGTCTTAACAACCATAACCCCACTACCCTGAGTAACCACACTACCCCTAAAAACCTCACTACTCTTATCTTTAAACTTCTCATCACTTTCCCCACTCAACATAGACTCATCTGTATAAATACTTCCACTATACAAATACCCATCAGCACAAATCTTATCTCCACTCTCCACCAAAACATAATCCCCAACCACAACATCTTCTATAGGTAAACTAACCAAATGACTATTCCTATAAACCTTAGCATTCAAACTACTTGCTTCCATACTAAGCTTCAAAAACGCTTTCTCACTTCCATACTCACTCAAACTACTAATAACACTAGCCAAAATAATAGCAAAAATAATCCCCATAGTCTCATAAACATCACTATCATTAAACAAAAACAAAATCTTAACACCAAGCGCTATCAAAAGAATTTTAATAATTGGATCATTCAACGACTCAATTACTAAATTTAAAAAAGTATTCTTCTTATAATGTGTAATACTATTATCTCCATACTCTTTTCTACTATTACTTACCTCCACATCAGTTAGTCCTTTAATATTAAACATTATCTCTTCACCAATAAAGTATATTAAAAAACAAAAAAAATAATTACCAAATCATGGTAACTATTCAACTTTACACAATCCACTTTGTCCACTTGCTTTAAGATGTCCAACAAATTTTCTAGTACTCTCGTCTCCTTGTAACATACTAGTTTGGTCTCTATCACTTGCATAACTAAGCCATAAACGAAGTGTATATTCTTTACTTGGCTCATCACTAGTCAAACTTTGGTTAGCTAAAAGTGTAATAGTAGCTTTTCCATTTTCGTCTAAACTAATACCATCAAAAGTACCATCAATTTTAGAACTACCATAAGTAAGTGAATATTTAAAATCGCCATTTTTAATTTTATCTCCAATACTATCAACTACCAAAAACAAAGAATAACAAGCATCCAAATTACTATCATCTGTCCTAGAAACAGTAAAAGTATTTTTTTGTGCTTTAGTATCACTTGTAGAATCAAGTATAGGAACAGCTCCAGTAAAATCTATTTTTTCTTCATTAATATTTATCTTAACCGTACCAGCAACTATATTAAGTTTTGCTCCAGAACCATCAATTCTAGTTTTAAAATAAGCATAAGTAACACTACTAATAATCGCAATCAAACAAACAACACTAATTGCCATAAGAGCAATATAACTTTTATTAGAATCCATATTTCTAACCTCCGTATACTATCGTCTACAATAATTTTATTACAAAACTATATATTTTTCAAGATATTAATTAAACTCTCCACTTAACTCTTCATGACTACTAGCATTAGTATCAAGATCACTAAACACATTATTTTTATAAAGAATATAAGCAGCTGCACCAATCATAGTCCCATTATCAGTACAATATTTCTTTAAAGGAACATGTACCTTAACCCCAATACTATCACACATACTACTAATACTCTCCCTAATAAAACTATTAGAAGCAACACCTCCAGCAATGCACAAATTCTTTACATTATACTTTATAAGTGCTTTTCTAGTCTTATTTACTAAACTTTTACACACAGCATTCTGAAAAGAACAAGCTAAATCTTCCTTTCTAATCTCTCCACCACGTTGCTTAGTATTATGAACCAAATTATTAACATAACTCTTAATACCACTAAAACTAAAATTACAAGAATCATCATTTAACAAATCAGGCATAACATAACTATCTTTTCCCTCTTTAGCCATCTTTTCAACATTAGGCCCACCTGGATAAGGCATACCAAGAATTCTAGCAACCTTATCAAAACACTCTCCAACAGCATCATCCAAAGTCTGTCCAATATACTTAAAACTACTCTCATTCTCCATATAAATTAAATCAGTATGTCCTCCACTAATAATCAAAGAAATAAGTGGGTACTCTAACTTTTCGCCTATATTATTAGCGCATATATGTCCCATCATATGATTAACCTTAATAAAAGGCTTATCATAAACCAAACAAAGAGCCTTAGCAGCTTCCAAACCAACTAACAAACTACCAAGAAGCCCAGGACTATAAGTAGCCGCAATAGCATCCATATCACTAACACTCATATTAGCTTGCTTCAAAACCTCATCAATAACCAAAGTAATATTCTCTAAATGTAACCTACTTGCAACCTCAGGAACCACACCACCATATAACTTATGTGTATCTATCTGAGTATTAGTAACAGTAGCAACATCAACACATCCATTTTTAACAACACTAGCGCTAGTCTCATCACAACTACTCTCTATTGCTAAAATATAAATGTCTCTCATAAATAAGCCTCCATAATCACAGCATCATCATCGCCATAATAATTCTTCCTAATATGAATTTGCTCAAAACCAAACTTCTTATACAAATGAATTGCTACAGAATTTCTACTTCTAACCTCTAACATAAACCTAACATAACTATACTTATACTTTTCAAAAATATTTGCAATAAGCTTATTAGCAATACCTTTCCTCCTATACTCTGGAAGAACATAAACATCTATAATATTAACAACATCCATACTGTCCTCTATAAGAACATATGCAACTTCTCTTCCATCAATATAATACTCAAATCTAATTTTATAATTACCTAACTTAACTTCCTTTATCACTTCAAAACCTCTATATTCTTTACATAATTAGCCCTAACTAAATGTGGATTCACTCTTTCACTCTTTAAGGCATAAAGAATAACCTTTCTTACATCTAATTTTTCTAAAACAACATGCTTATTATTATAGTCACTAATATCATTTAAATAAACTTCACTACCCATTTTACCATGAATACACTCTTTCACATAATAGCCCTTATTATCACATAAAATACTAACTGCATCTAAACTTCCATCACTAACCAAATATGCATCTAATGTACTAACTAAATAAATAGGAATATCTAAACTATATGCAATAGTCTTTGCTTCACTAAGTCCAATCCTAAGCCCAGTAAAACTACCTGGCCCATTAACTGCAACTATATCTTTAATATCTTTAAAAGTAACACCATTAGTCTTCAAAATATCTCTAATCATAGGCGCTAAATAAACAGCATGAGAAAACTCACTCTTTTGTTCTTTAACAAACAAATCATCCTGACTACATAATGCAACAACTATATTTTCCCCATGAGTATCTATAAACAAAGTAAACATACACCTTTCTCCTAACCTCACTTCCTACGTGTATTTTACCATATAAGTGCCTTTTTGACTACCTACTTTTATAAAAGCACAATAAAACCCACCAAAACTTGGTGAGCCTTAAAACTAATAACCTTTCTTCTTATAATGCATAAGTAACTCTTTAAACCTATTATAATGAACCACTTCACGTTGTCTTAAAAAACTAAGTGGCGCAAGTAAATCAGGGTCATTAGTTAAATCCATCAAATTCTCATAAACAGCTCTAGCCTTTTCTTCAGCAGCCATATCTTCTTGTAAATCAACTATTGGATTACCACTAACATTAATATACTTTGCAGAAAAAGGTACACCATTAGCATCCACTGGGAAAATACCCTTTTTATGACCAGTATAATACGCTTCAAGATTATTTTCCTTTAACTCTTCTATAGTTGCATCCTTAACAAGTTGTCTAACCATAGTTGAAATCATTTCAACATGTCCTAATTCATTCACACAATAATCATGTAAATAATAAAAATATATTTAAAAGTTAGGCGAAATATGTTACACTCTAATTAAGGAGTGTGTTTGGAAAATTTTATATATGCTGTAAATTTTCCTAGTTTGATATATAAAATTATCATAAAATCACCTCCTACTTCTTTGTGGTTATATTTCGCCTGTTTAGTCAATTGCTTTTCTTCGTTGATATTACTTTGACTAAACATTGTTTATATAAACAAAAAAAAGAGTAAGTAATACTTTAATTAGTACTACCTACTCTTTTATTTTATATCTTTCTTATTTGACTTTTTGATACCCAGCCTCTATCTCCATCTCCTTGTACACTTCCTTTTGATATATGATATGGTCTTGGTCTTGATAAATCGGTTATTAATGTTACATATCTAATATTATCTGGGTCATTTATATCGCCTGTATATAGCGAAGTACTAGCACCTCCACCATAACTATCAGCAGTTGCAACACCATTTAGAACCAATACCTTATCTCCTACTTTTATATCATCTTCTGTAGGTGTTGGTTCTGGACTTCCTGCTAGTCTTTTATTAACTTCACTTGCTATATAAGGGAATTTACTTTGTAGATATGGTCCAGGACAAGTTGTAGCAATAAACATATTATGTCTTGTTAAATTTCCGTTTGCATCTCCTGTATAATTCAACTTTGTAATACCGTTACGTTCACAAATATCAACACATAAGTCTATTAATTTAGCTAATGCTACATCTGAAACATGCCAATCAGTATCTGCTCCACCATCATTAGCTACTTCAATAGTTACAGCCCTATTATCATTTGCTGCATTACTAGAAGTCCAAGCTCTATTACATTCTTCTACATATAAGCCTACTCTACCATCTGAACCAATACCATAGTTTGCACTAGCTTCCCTATTTAAAAATACATTTCCGCAAGTTTCTACACTTAAATTACCAGCCATGTGGTGTATAGTTATTTTATCTATTACATGATTTCTAGGTTTATTACAATTAGGCGATAATTTAGTATAATCAACCAATTTACTATTACTCATCTTCTCCCACTTCCTTTCCATTAGATAATTCTTTTTCTGTTTCTTCTGTTATCTCATCAAGTTTTAATTTACTTTCTTTTACTTCTTCCATTTCTTATTCCTCCTTATTTATTAATCTTTTCTTTTGTTTCAGTTGAATCTAAATTGCTAAAACTTTTAAATATTTTATCTTCGAATGCTTTGTAAATAGTATCTGCTCCTAAAAATGTCACTAAACCTACCCATAATGAATTTAGGATGCTTAATGCAGTAAAACTTAAACTAAATAAAGTCCCTATTATCATAGAAGTGATAAAAGATACTAATACAATTATTTTGCTGTTCTTAAACTTAAAGCCTTCCTTGATTTTTTGTACTATACCAGTACTTACAATACCACTTGCTATTCCTACTATTAGAACTTGTTTAATTAATTCGATATTCATTACTTTTCACTCTCCTTTTCCATATAAAAAAACAGTTTTTGCACTGTTAATTTTTATTTATTATGTAATCTTGAAGTTCAGTTTTTACTTGTTTTAATTTATCTATTCCATTACCAGTTATAAAATGGTCCAGCATTGCTAGTTGAGTTTTACAAATCATTTTATCTGTTTGTTCCATTAATGCTAATCTTTTGTTGTCATTATCTAATAGTTTTGCATGCTTATTAGTTTGTTCAATATTATTATCTAATTTGTCTTTATAATTTTTAAATGGACTTATCCATCCTTTTAATACTGCAGTTGCTCCTCCAACTGTTATAATTACACTAGCAATAGTTAATAAATCATTCCAATTCATTTCTTTCCTCCTCATTTTTTCGTATATTCTAAAAATATATAACCACTATAGCCACTCCAACTATCATCATGAATTACGCGTATAACATTATTTGAAACATCTAGTCTTATTATATTAGAAATTGTTTTATCTACCATAGGCAATGTACGCAAGGCTCCTGATGAATTATTTATTTGTCCATAAATATTTATATAAGTATCAACATTAGAAATATTTATAGTAATTTCTTGTGTAGTTGCTGAACTTGATAAAGTTATTGTAAAACCTTTTCTGTAAATAGGTTTATTATTTACCCATACTTTATCTGTTAGTGTTTCTTCTAAAGAATATACATCTTTCTTATTTGATAAATTATCTAATACATTTTCTAAAACTTCTTTTCCATGTCTTATTGCTTTAGTTCCAAGATAAAAATTATCTTGTAATTTATCAATTCTCGTTATTTTAGCCATATAATTGGCTTATTATTTAGTTCTTCTCCATCTATATACAACAATGTAAGGTTGCAAGTTACC